>JAJZFE010000154.1 GCA_021798655.1 Acidobacteriota bacterium
AGCTGCAAGCCAGCACCCCCGAACGCAAAGAAGCTCCCCTCCGCCGCGACGTCCGCTCCCTCGGAACTCTCCTCGGCACCGTCCTCCGCGAGCAGGCCGGCACTCCCCTCTATGACGCCGTAGAAGCCCTCCGCCGCACCGCCATCCTCCGCCGCGAGGCCGACGCAGCCAGCGACACCACCGCCGCCCACCAGCACCTCCAGCAGGCCATCGCACGCGTCAGCACCCACGCCCAAAACCCCGACCTCACCCCCGCCTACCAGCTCGCCCGAGCCTTCTCCTTCTACTTCGAGCTCATCAACCTCGCCGAAACCAACCACCGCAAGCGCCGCCGCCTCGCCTCCCAGCTCGATCCCGCCAACACCCTCCACCAGAACGTCCAGCGCGGCAGCCTCCGCGGAACCCTCCGCCGACTCCGCCTCGCCGGCATCTCCGCCGCCCACGCCCACGAACTCCTCAGCCACATCTGCATCTCCCCCGTCTTCACCGCCCACCCCACCGAGATCGCTCGCCGCAGCGTCATGTTCAAACGCCGCCGCATCTCCGACCTCCTCGAGCAGCTCGACCGCATCCCCGTCCCCAACCCCCAGCTCGACGCCCTCGAGCGCGACCTCACCGCCGAAATCACCGCCCTCTGGCAGACCGACGACGTCCGCAGCGCTCGCCCCACCGTACGCGACGAGATCCGCATGGCCCTCGACTACTACGAGTCCTCCCTCTTCGACACCCTCCCCGTCCTCTACGCCGAAGTCGCCGCCGCCCTCGCCGCCGAATACCCCTTCGAACCCTCTACCCTGGGTGCCCCACGTCTCGACTCTGAGACGTGGGTTGGTCCACCGCAAACTTCATCCGCCCCTCCCCCCTGCCTCGTCTCCTTCGGCTCCTGGATCGGCGGAGACCGCGACGGCAATCCCTTCGTCACCCCCACCGCCACCCGCGAAGCCCTCGCCATGGCCCACACCCTCATCCTCACCCACTACCGCCGCCGCCTCCAGAACATCTTCGACCAGCTCGGCAGCTCCACCCAGCAGGTCCCCGTCTCTCCCCAGCTCACCCAGCTCCTCGGCTCCTACACCGAACAACTCCGCAGCGCCGGACAAAACGCCCTCGCCGAGCGCTTCCCCAACGAGACCGTCCGCCTCTTCATCGCCTGCGTCATGATGCGCCTCGGAGCCACCCCGCAATCCTCCGTCCCGCTCCCTCCCAACCCAGCCCTGGCCCCCTACACCCGCGCAGAACAGCTCCTCAGCGACCTCACCACCCTCCGCGAATCCCTCCTCCACAACCGTGGCCAACGCCTCGCCGAACTCCTCATCGACCCTCTCCTGCTCGAAGTCCGCACCTACGGCCTCCACCTCCAGACCCTCGACATCCGCCAACACGCCAAGGTCCACTCCGCCGCCCTCGCCGAAATCCACAGCTCCGAATCGCCCTCGACCCCCTGCATCGCTACCCTCTCTCCCCAGACCGCCGAAGTCCTCGACACCTTCCGCGCCATCGCCGAGCTCAAACAGACCTACCCACCCGAGGCCATCCGCCAGTACGTCATCAGCGGAGCCACCTCCGCCGACGACGTCCTCAACGTCCTCCGCCTCGCCCGCCTCGGCGGTGTCAATGTCGAAGCCAACCCCACCATCGCCGACCCCGGCCTCCAGCCCGTCCCCCTCTTCGAGTCCATCGAAGACCTCCAGAACGCCCCCGCCATCATGCGCCAGCTCTGGACCAGCCCCGCCTACCAACCCCTCCTCGCCAGTTGGAACCGCCATCAGGAAGTCATGCTCGGCTACTCCGACTCCAACAAGGACGGCGGCATGATCACCTCCACCTGGGAGATCTACAAAGCCCACCGCGCCCTCCATCAGGTCGCCCGAGACTGCAACATCACCCTCCGCCTCTTCCACGGCCGCGGAGGCACCGTAGGCCGTGGTGGAGGCCCCACCCACCGCGCCATCATCGCCCAGCCCATGGACTCCTTCACCGGAGAACTCCGCCTCACCGAACAAGGCGAAGTCCTCAACTGGAAGTACTCCGACGTCGTCCTCGCCGAGCGCAACCTCGAACTCATGATCGCCGCCAGCCTCGACGCCCTCGCCCGCCCCGACGCCCTCATCCAGGCAAATCAACATCCCTCGCCCAACCACATACCCGCAGCTCCTACCCCCTACCCCCTACCCCCTACCCCCTCACCTCACCTCACCGGAGAAATACTCCCCACCTGGGAGGCCGCCCTCGACCAGCTCTCCACCACCTCCTTCGCCTTCTACAAGCAGCACATCGTCGACAACCCCGACACCTTCACCTACTTCGAACAGGCCACCCCGGTCGCCGAACTCGAACACGCACGCCTCGGCTCCCGCCCCGCCAAACGCTCCGGCAAAAAATCCATGGCCGACCTCCGCGCCATCCCCTGGGTCTTCGGTTGGATGCAGTCCCGCCAACTCGTCCCAGCATGGTTCGGTGTAGGCCACGCCCTCCAGCAACTCACCTCCGCCTCACCCAACGGCCTCGCCCTCCTCCAGACCATGATGAAGGACTTCCCCCTCTTCATCGACATCATCCGCAACGTCGAGATGGCCCTCGCCAAATCCGACTTCGGCATCGCCCGCCTCTACGCCTCCCTCGTCGAAGACGAAGCCCTCCGCGACCGCGTCTACAACACCCTCAAAGCCGAGTTCGACCTCACCCACCGCATGGTCCTCGAAATCACCGGACAGGCCGCACTCCTCCAGACCAACCCCGTCCTCGAACGCTCCATCCGCCTCCGCAACCCCTACGTCGACCCCATGTCCCTCATCCAGGTCGAACTCATCCGCCGCAAACGCGCCGCCGCCGCCAAAGGTGAACCCGACTCCCCCGAACTCAACCGCGCCATCTCCGCCACCATCAACGGCATCAGCGCAGGCCTCCGCAACACCGGTTGATCTCCACCCAAACCAACACCTGCCAGATGCCTCTGCTACAGTTGCCCCTACAAGGGGCCGACATGGACGCTAAACCCTACAAGAATAAAATCCTCCGCGCGCTCGAACCCGACGTCATCGAACGCCTCAACCTCAAGCCCCGAAAACTCCTCGTCGGAAGCGATATCGAAATCCCCGGACGACCCATCCGCAACCTCATCTTCATCGAGGACGGCATCGGCTCCATGACCACTACCTTCAGCGACGGATTTCAGGTCGAAGTCGGCATGTTCGGTGTCGAATCCGTCATGGGCACCGCTGCCCTCATCGGTACCCATCGCAGCCTCAACAAGGTCTACATGCAAATGGCAGGTTACGGCTTCGCCTGCACCACCGACGCAGCCATCCAGGAGTTCGCACGCTTCGGACGTTTCCACGACCTCATCCTGCGCTGCGTCCAGGCCCAACTCGTCCAAACCTCCCAGTCCGCCGGATGCAACGCACACCACAACATCTCCCAGCGCCTCGCTCGCTGGCTCCTCCTCTGCGCCGACCGCTCCGAATCCTCCACCCTCCAACTCACCCACGAGTACCTCGCCGACATGCTCGGCACCAACCGGTCCACTGTCAGCGTCGCCGCCGAATCCCTCAAAACCAAAGACCTCATCCAATACACCCGCGGAAAAATCGTCATCCTCGACCGCCCCCGCCTCGAAAAACAAGCCTGCGAGTGCTACCACGTCGTCAGAGACCACTTGGCAAACTTACTCTCCGTCTCCCAGGACTAACCCCACCACCAGCCATCCACCACCCACCGATCATCATAAGCCCTGGACACCTAGTTTCTTGCGATGATCCTGCCCTCTGGATAATTGTCTTCGTGTTCCTTGTAAAGAATTACTCGGCCGGCTAATGCCGTCGCTTGCCACCCTGTGGGAAGCACATCAATCGCCGCCGCTATCAACCTCCGAGTGGTCGTCTGCTCAGGTGAAAGACTCAAAATAGCCTCATCCAAATCTGGATGAGGCATTCGCGTACTGCCCGCCATGACTTGAACCCGAAGTGTATACGGCAACACATCCCGCAGGGCTCGCAAAGCAGCTGCAACCGATACGTCACCCGACACACCGAGCGACAGCTCTACATCAAGATCGATTGGATACAAAACATCGAAACTGGTAGGTTTCGCTCTGGTCTTATCACGATTTCGCCCCGGATCATTCGATCCAAATCCACTGTTGTTCCAGCTTATAGAGGATCTGCCCCGGTAATGCTGGATGAGCTGCGTCTCAAGATCCATGGCTGTGAACACGAAGATACGCACGGCTTTGAAGGACACGTCCGCAACCCTGAGATTAGTGCGATGCTGGATCGTCCAGGCGTGTCGCGACAGCCGCCGAAATAGCCCAGCCTGGGAGTCTGTCTTGCCTATGTAGACAATCTCATCGCCAATCAGAAGTTGATAGACACCCTGGGCGTCTGGAACCCCCTTGACGTGATCTCGGCTCAGTGATGCACCTTCCATCCCGTCAAAAGCCGCGATCATACTGGCCAACAAAGCTTCTGGAAGATCAAACTCAAACTCGCGAAAGCCTTTTATCACTGGACATATCCGTTCAGGCGTGAAGCCTTCAGTTGAGAAAGCACACTGCCGCCAACGACCTTCGCGAGGTCAACAGGAACCGCATTCCCAAGTTGCCGCATGGTCTCAGACCAAGAACCTGTAAAGACAAACTCATCTGGGAAGGTCTGCAACCTGGCCGCTTCACGCATCGTGAAATAGCGAACCGTGCCGTTTCGGTGCGCGATCATATTCTCGCCTCCAGGCACTCCATGCACCCCCGCCTTTAGAGCCTTTGCTGGTTCGTCCAAGGGACTTCCTGTATGTCCGGGATATGCCCGAGCACCCGGCTGAAATCTGTGCCCGGAGATCTTGCCAGATGCGTGTTTACCAGTTTCAGGTGCAGGCAAATCGGACACTGCATCCCGCACTGTCCTCCACGGCATCTCGATAGGGGGGGAAAGCAAGTCGCTGGACTGTGAGGCATCCCGATCCGCATAGAAGCGTTGCGACTTAGAGATGCAGTGCCGGTCCCAATATGAGCCATGCGAACTCTGATCCCAAAGGAGTGCCTCGCACGAATGCGTAGCTTTTGGGAAGTTCCATTCAATACCTAAGTCTTCACGAAACCCGACGAAGAAAACACGCTCTCTTTTTTGAGGAATGCCGAAATCCGCAGCATTGAGGACACGC
>JAJZFE010000049.1 GCA_021798655.1 Acidobacteriota bacterium
GTTTGCTGCGTGGGTTGCCGCGGGACGCGCCGGAGAGATGGAGTATCTGAAACGACGCGATGATGTGGGCACATTGCTGCGCAGTCGAGTGCAGGTGGCGATACCCTGGGCTGAGTCAGTGGTGGTTTGTGCCCTGAACTACAACGCAGGTGGGCCGAAGTCAATAACGGAGGCTGAGCCGGGTACAGGGTGGATTGCACGCTACGCCTGGAGTGGTCGACGTGCAGACGATGAGAGTGGTGACTCAGGGAGCCTGATGCCGACCGATTATCACGAGGAGTTGTTGCGGCGATTGCGGGCCGTGGAGGGCGGACTGAAGGAGCGTGCGGCGTGCGGAACGCGCTGCTATGTAGATACCGGACCGATTGTGGAGCGGACGGTTGCTGCTCGCGCAGGGATTGGTTGGGTGGGTAAAAATACGTGTGTCATCAACCAGGGGTTGGGTTCGTGGCTGCTGCTGGGCGTGGTGGTGACTTCGCTGCGGGTTGCACCGAGGGCAGCGATCAAGGTGGTGTCGGACCGTTGCGGGAGCTGCACGCGGTGCATCGATGCTTGTCCTACAGGGGCTTTGGTCGCTCCGCGGGAGATGGATGCTTCGCGGTGTATTGCCTATCTGACGATCGAGAAGAAAGGGACGATTGCGGAGGAGTTGCGCGAGGCGATGGGGCGGCAGGTGTTTGGATGCGATATCTGCCAGGATGTGTGTCCGTGGAATCGGCGGTCGCCGATCGCGGTGAAGGAAGGCAGCGCGGCGCGGTTGGAGTTGATGAATCCTGACCTTGGGTGGTTGGCGGAGATGGATGCTGGCGCTTTCCGGAGGTGGTTCAAGGGATCGCCGCTGGAGCGGACACGGCGGAAGCGGCTGCATCGGAATGTGGCGATTGCCATGGGCAACAGCGGAGAGCGAAGATTTTTAGAGCAGTTGCAGAAGTGGCGTGCGGGTGACGATGAGGTCTTGGCGGAGAGTGCTAGCTGGGCGATGGCACGGATCGAGCAACAAACTGGTAGGCAGGGGATGGTGTAGCTGCGATGAGAGTGGTAGGTAACGGTTAGGGATCTCCGGGCTCTGCTAGCATCGTTGCAAGGCGACCGTGGTTGTGGCGCATGAGCTTGTTACGAGCTAATTTCATTTATGGATTCGATACTTCCAGATAAGCAGGACACTACCGTTACGGGCAGTACTTCCGCTAATGCTGTGTCGATTGCCGAGGTTAGACCGGTCGTAGTCGCAGATGGATTCTGGCTACAGATGATGGCGTTGTTACGCTACCTTGCGAAGACCGAAGTCCATACCTATGCGTTCAGCGTAGCGGCGAATGCGATTCTCTCGTTGTTTCCGTTTATTGTTCTGTTGCTGACTCTGTCGCGGCGGGTGTTTCGGTCGCGGTCGATGGAGGATGTCGTTGGGGATTTGATGCGAAGCTTTCTACCGACTGGGCAGGACTTTGTGATGCGAAATATGCAGATGTTGGCACATCCTCACAAGCAGACGCAGATTTTTTCACTGCTAATGTTGTTGGTCACTTCCACGGGAGTGTTTTTGCCGCTGGAAGTTGCGCTCAACAATGTATGGGGCGTGAAGCAGAATAGGACTTATGTGCGAAACCAGTTGGTTTCGTTCGGATTGGCATTTGCCGTCGGTGCTCTGGCGATGGCTTCTGCGGCATTTACTTCGGAACAACAGCGCTTGTTGACCTGGATATTCTGGGGGCATACAGATAACTTCGCGTTTGCCTTTGCTGCGCATGGGGTGTTGAAGTTTTTCGGTGTGACATCGAGTATTCTGCTCTTCTTCCTGATTTATTGGATATTGCCAAATCGGGCGGTTCCTGCTCGAGCGGTGGTGCCGACGGCGATTGTGGTTGGACTGCTGTGGGAAGTTGCGAAGTATTTGTATATGCTGGCACTGCCGTGGCTGGATTTTCAGGCGGTTTATGGACCGTTCTACATTTCGGTTGGGTTGATGATGTGGGCTTTTCTTTCTGGACTGCTTCTGTTGGCAGGAGCACATTTTTCCGCGACACGGTATACGCTGCGTCTGGCGCGGAAGGCGGAGTTAGACCAATAGATGATGACAGGGACCGAGATAGGAACAAAGATTCGAAACTGGGTGCAGTTGCGTCCTCGTCAAGGGTTGGCGGGTGCTGCATTCTGGCTGGTGTTGTGGTTTGGGGTGTTGTGGCTGTTGCGCCAGTTGCCGGGAGCACTGGGTAGTTTTTGTGCGGTACTTCAGGTGATGGTTGGGGTTGCACTGGTAGGGGTGGGGGTTCCTTTGCTGGGACGCCTGGTGCGTCGGCGGATGCTATGGAGCTTGCGGAACAAGCTGGTGTTGACGTATCTGCTGATCGGGTTAGCTCCGGTGGTGCTATTCGTGACGCTAGTGTTGATCTCGGCCTACATTGCGGCGGGGCAGTTTGCGATCCATCTGGCGGACACGCGATTGCAGGGTGAGTTGACGCAGATGGGGGCGGAGAGTGGACACCGGACGGAGGTAATGCGTCGGATGCTGGAGAGCTCACCGACGGGTGTGTTGCCAATGGAGCCATCTGCGGATGTACAGAGAGCTGCGACGGATGTGCCTCGTTTGCGGCTGGCGCGACAGACGACTGCGTTCCTGAACGGTGCGCCATTAGCAGTGCGTGTTGGACAGGGTAAGACCCCATTGGGTTTGCCAGCCTGGGCGGCGCAGTTGCCGGGTGGGGAGTTTCATGGGTTGGTGCTGGATGGCGGAGACCTGTACCTGGTAGCGATGCATCAACAGCGTATGGCTGATGGGCGGATGTTCAGCCTGGTGAGCAGCCTTCCGGTAGATTCGGCGGTGATGGAGATGATTGCCGATGGGCTGGGTCGTGCCCGGCTTCTACCGCAAAGGACGGGCAACACGACCAACGAGGCTAATGCGGGGTCGAATCTGGTGCCGGATACGGTGCGCAGCGGGACCCCGGAACGGATCGACCGGACGACGGTTACGAGTAAGGATTGGGTTTCGGGTGGAGTTGAGCCTGATGCCGTGAATGTAGCTGATATCAAGGTGCGGTTCCTGTCTACGATGGCGATGACGGATTGGGAGACTGGTGAGCGGGACAATATACCGATCGCGGTGGATTCTCGTCCCTCGTTGTTGTACCGGCAGTTATTTGGTGGATCGCTGGGCGGGATTGTTACGAGTGTGATCCGGATTGGGCTGATTGCTTTGTGCCTGGTGTTTGCGCTGATCGAGGCGCTGGCGCTGGTGATGGCGTATCGGCTGAGCCGGACGATTACGGCGTCGGTGACGGATCTGTACGATGCGACGCAGAAGATAGATCGGGGAGAGTTGAGCCATCGGATTGGGGTGGTGCGAGAGGATCAGTTGGCGGAGTTGAGCCGGTCGTTCAACCGGATGACGGGATCATTGCAGCGCTTGCTGGTGGAGCAGCAGGAGAAGGAACGGCTGCAGAATGAGTTGTCGATTGCGCAGGAGGTACAGGCGAATCTGTTTCCTCGGCATGCGAGCCATCTGCCTACGCTGGAGTTGCATGGAATCTGTCGTCCTGCGCGGTCGGTCAGCGGCGATTACTATGATTTTCTGATGTTTCATGAGGAGGTTTTACAGGGGGGTGGGGGGGGGCGTGAGACTGGGGTAGGGATTGCATTGGGGGATATCAGTGGGAAGGGGATCTCGGCTGCGCTGCTGATGGCTACGCTGCACTCGGCGGTACGGGCGTACCGGTTTGCCAGTGAGGAGTTGGTGTTCAGTGAGTCCAGTGTGGCGGGGTTGACTGTTAGCCGGGAGGGGCGGGGCGGTGATGGCCATGAGCTGTTCCAGTCGCCTGGGCGGATACTGTCGCTGCTGAACCGGCATCTGTATCGGAGTACGCAGCCGGAGAAGTATGCGACGTTGTTCCTGGCGCACTATGACGTGGCGTCGTCGGTGTTGACGTACTCGAACGCGGGTCAGCTGCCACCGCTGGTGTTGAGCCGGGATGGGCGGATTCGGCGGTTGGATAAGGGTGGGACGGTGGTGGGCCTGATGGATGGGATGCAGTATGAGGAGGACCGGTTCACGATGGCTTCGGGGGATATTCTGGTGGCGTATTCAGACGGGGTGACAGAGCCTGAGAACGACTTTGGCGACTTTGGCGAGGAACGGTTGATGGAGGTGGTCAGCCGGTATCGGGACCAGCCTTTGCATGTAATTTCGACGCAGGTGATGCTGGCGCTGGATGCGTGGATTGGTGCTGAAGAGCAGCCGGACGACATTACCCTGGTGCTGGCTCGACAGATTTGAATAAGGGGCAGGGGGACCGGTTCAGGGGGTTGGGTGGATGGCTTTGACAACGATGGCGTTGGGGCTGCTTCCGGCGGGCAGGATGGTGAAGAGTGCGGGGCCAGCTTTGCCGTTGGTGCGGATGACGGAGACGTCACCGGAGTGGGCATCGGCGGCGAGGAGCAGGTGTTCGTCGGCAGAGAAGGCGAGGGCATCGGGTGCGGAGCCGGTGTGGATGCTGGCGACTAGCTTTCCGTCGTCGATGCTGTAGAGGCTTACGGAGTCGGCACCGAAGTTGGAGACCCAGAGCGAGGTGTTGTCGGCGCTGACGACGGCGTGGACTGGCTTGTTGCCGATGGTGTAGGTGCCGCTGACCTCGTTGGTCCAGGTGGAGACTTCGGAGATGGAGTCAGAAGCGAAGTTGGAGACGAAGAGCTCGCCGCCGTCGGGTTTAAGGGCGAGGTGTACGGGGGTTTGGCCTACGTCGAGGAAGGTGAGCAGGTGGTCGGTGGTGAGACTGGGGTCCTGGCGGGCGGCCCAGGAGTCGGGGGCTGCGGCGAGGTTGATGGCCATGATCTGGTGTCCACCGGAGCAGGCGACGAAGGCCTTGGAGGAGTCGGGGAGGATGACGGCGTCGGTGGCTCCGGGGCAGCCGGGGATGGCTGCGCGGAGGGTCAGGATCTGTCCGTAGGGCGGGGATGGCTTGTATGGTGCGACGTTGAAGATGGAGATGCTGCCGCTGGCGCGGTTGGTGACGACGAGGCTACGGGAGTCAGGGGCGATGCGGGCGAGGCCGGGCTGCTCGCCGGTGCCGGCGACGAAGATCTCGCGGTGATGTTCGAGGTCGAGGACGCTGACGGTATTGGAGCCGGAGTTGGCGACGTAGCCGCGGCGGCCTGCG
>JAJZFE010000010.1 GCA_021798655.1 Acidobacteriota bacterium
CATGCCGCCGTCGAGCGGGGGGACGGGCAGCAGGTTGAAGATGGCCAGGTTGATGGAGATGAAGCTGGTCATCTCGACAAGCGGCCAGATGCCGAGCTGGAAGGCGATGTCGATCTGCTGGGCGATGCCGACGGGGCCGGACATCTGCTTGACCGAGACGTGGCGCGTGAAGAGGCCCTGCAGGATGCGGACGAGCAGCAGCGATTTGGTGCCGTTGTCGCGGAGAGACTCGGCGATGGATTTGCCGATGGGAAGCTGGACGATATCGACCGGCGGCGGCTTGAGCGTGACGCCGAGCTGATACATCTTGTTGGCGGGGTCGACGCTGACCAGCTGCGGGGTGACGTGAATGGTGAGGGGCTGGCCGCTGCGGAGGACCTGCAGGGTTTCGGGTGCGCCGCTCTGGTCTTTGAGGTAGGCGTGCAGCGTCTCCAGCGAATGAGGCTGGATGCTGTCGATGCGGACGATCTGGTCACCAGGCTGGATGCCGGCGGCGGCGGCCGGCGTGGCAGCGGCGACGGTGGCGACGCTGACCACGTCGGCCTGGCGCTGCGGGATGAGGCCGGAGTCGGTGAGCGGGTCGGAGGTGAGGCTGGCGTCGCTGCCGGCGAGGTGCAGGGTAGCGGTCAGGGTCTGGCCGTTGTCGGTGAAGGCGATGGGGACGGGGCCGTTGAGGTTGAGGGCCGTCTCGTCGAGAATCTGCTCCCAGGTGGGGTTGACGACGTTGTTGAAGCGGGTGATGGTGTCGCCGGCGTGGAGGCCCGCATGGGCGGCGGCGGAGTGCGTGGGGACGTAGTCCACGATGGCCGCGCCGTTGAGGTACTGGTCAATCTCGTGGTGGTAGTGTGCGGCGCAGGCCATCAGCACGAAGGAGAGTGCGAAGTTGGCGGCGGGGCCAGCGAGCGCGATGAGGAAGCGCTGGAAGCGGGTCTTGGAGGTGAACTCGTCGGGCGCGCCTGTGCCGGATTCGCCGCCCATTTCGCCGGCCATCTTGACGTAGCCGCCGAGGGGCAGTGCGCGGACACAGTAGTCGGTGCCGTTGTAGTGGAAGCCGAAGAGGCGCGTGCCAAAGCCGATGGCGAAGGTCTCAATGCGGACACCGCACATCTTGGCGACGATGAAGTGGCCGAACTCATGGACGATGACCATGATGCCGAGCACGATGGCGAAGAGCAGCACCACGAAGGCGGTGTGGGAGAGTGAGGCAGAGAGTGAGTGAAGGAGATTCATGCGTGCGCTCTAAAGAGATCAGGGGAGGTAGGTTCGGGCGAGTTCGCGCGCCTGAAGGTCGGAGGTAAGAACCTCCCGGATGGACGCGGGCGAGCCCGTTGGGGTGTGTTGCAACACCTTCTCGATTGTACGCGGGATTCCGAGGAAGGGGAGTTTGCCGGCGAGGAAGGCGTCGACGGCGATCTCGTCGGCGGCGTTGAGGGCGATGCAGTGGTTCTGGCTGGCGGCGGCGGCCTCGTAGGCGAGGCGCAGGCACGGAAAGCGGGCGAAGTCGGGCTGCTGAAAGTCGAGCTGCGAGAGCACGGCGAGGTCGAAGGTGAGCGGCGTCTTGCCTTCGACGGCGATGCGGTCGGGCCATGTGAGCGCGTAGAGGATGGGCAGGCGCATGTCGGTGACGGAGATCTGCGCGAGGATGCTGCCGTCGATGAACTCGACGAGGGAGTGAATGGTGGACTGCGGATGCACGGTGACGCGGACGCGGTCGGGCGGAAGATTGAAGAGGCGGCAGGCTTCGATGATCTCCAGACCTTTGTTCAACATGGTGGCTGAATCGACCGTGATGCGCTGTCCCATGACCCATGTGGGGTGTTTGAGCGCCTGGGCGGGGGTGATGGAGTCAAAGCTGGCTAGCGGGGTGTTCCGAAACGGGCCGCCCGAGGCGGTGAGCCAGATCTGTTTTACTTCGGCAGCGGTGCCGCCGCGGAGGCACTGGTGGATGGCGTTGTGTTCGGAGTCGATGGGCAGCAGGTGGACGCCGTGTTCGCGGGCGGCGGCGAGGATGAGGTCTCCGGCGGCGACGAGGCACTCCTTGTTGGCGAGGCCGATGGTCTTGCCGGAGAGGACGGCGGCGTAGGTGGCCTCCAACCCGGCGACGCCGACGATGGCGGAGACGACGAAGTTGGCCTCCGGATGCGTGGCCACGCGGACCGTGCCGGCGGTGCCGTGGACGACCTCCGTGCCGTTGATGCCAGCGGCTTTGAGCTTGAGGGTGAGAGCGTCGGCGAGGGGCTCGGTGGCGATGGAGATGAGCTGCGGGTGCCAGCGCTGGCACTGCGCGAAGGCCACGTCGAGGTTGGTGCCGGCGGCGAGAGCGACGGGACGAAAACGGTCAGGGTAGGACTCGCAGAGCGAGAGCGTGCTTTGACCGATGGAGCCGGTGGAGCCGAGGAGAGCTAAGTTCTTCACGGTACTATTTTCGCAGATCGAAGGGCAGTCAGGTTCAGCATCGAGAGAGACGGTCAGGCACGTGGAAGTCGGTCTTCCAGGACGGCGAGCCGCTCACGAACTTCAAGGATTGTCCCGAGTTTGTCAGCGATGGCCTGTAGCGCTATGGACTGCTTCTCGTCACGTACGCGCATCTCGGTGCGAAGAGCCTCATTGGAGGAACGCATCTCGCTACGAAGAGCCTCATTGGAGGAACGCATCTCGCTACGAAGCGTGTCGCTGGAGGAGCGGACTTCATCGCGTAAGGCATCGATCTCTCGGCGCAGAGCCTCGAACTGAATCGTATTTTCGTTGCGATGAGAATCAACGGTGACGCGCAGCGCCTTGAGATCAGGGGCGACGAGATCCTGCACGATGTCGCGAAGGGACTCTACGGTGTTCTTCGTCGTTTTGATCGCCGTGACTGCCATGCGTTTAGCATACGACAAAAGCTACATGCTGCCGAGGGAGAAGTAGTGGCGCAGGGCGATGACGAACCATAAGACGGGCGCGGCGACGAGGAGGGCGTCGATGCGGTCGAGGACGCCGCCGTGACCGGGTAGCAGCGTGCCGGAGTCTTTCACGCCCGCGCCGCGCTTGAGGGCGGATTCGAGCAGGTCGCCGAACTGCGCTGCTGCGTTGAGCACGATGGCGAGCGTGACGAAGAACCACCACGGCTCGGAGGTGTGCAGGCGCGTAAAGCTGGAGCCCTGCTGGCTGAACCAGTCGCCCGCGAGGATGACGGCCATGCCCGCGATGACCGAGCCGAAGAGCGAGGCGATGGCACCTTCCCAGGTCTTGTTCGGCGAGAGGTGCGGGGCGAACTTGCGTTTGCCGAAGCGCTTGCCGATGTAGAGTGCGGCGATGTCGCCCGACCAGACGCAGAGGAAGAGGAAGAGCAGCAGCGCGGTACCGTTCTCTTCGTTGAAGATCTTGGGGATGAGGGTGAGCGGGTAGGCGACGTAGATGAGCATCAGGACGCCGGCTGAGGTCTCCCAGAGAACGCGTTCGAGCGATGTGCGGAAGGCGGCCACGGCGAAGAGCACCAGGGTGACGGTGGAGACGACAGTTGTGGTGTCGTCGGGCTGATAGAAGACGGCCAGGAAGAAGGCTGCAACGGCGGCGAAGGTCCACCAGACGGGGAGCGGGCAGCCGCCGGAGACGGTGAAACCACGAAACTCCCACGCGGCGAGGGCGGCGATCAGCGCGGCGAAGACGGTGATCATCCAGGGCCTGCCGAAGAAGATGAGGGCGGCGACGGCGGCGATGAGAATCAGTGCGGTGAGGATGCGCTTCATAGGTCCCTGTTGAGGATACAGGAGGAGAGAGGCAGAGATAGCCTGCACCTAGTTGTCGACGGTCGCGGCGATGAGGTCGCCGAGTTCGTGTGTGCGCTGCAGGGTGACGAGTGCGGCGGCCTGCTTGTCGTTGCCGGGTGCGGTGTTGTCGGCAGTGGCGAAGGCCATCCACGCATCGCGGAGCTGGAGCCAGCTGCGTTGCGTCTCCTGGATGCCTTTGTAAGCGATGGTGGTCTCGGGGATCGTCTTGGGCGCGCGCGGCAGGCGGGATTTTTCGGCGGCCTTGAGGAGCGGCTTGTAGAGTTCGTTGAGCCTCTTGTCGGCGGCGGGGAAGGCCGTGGGCTCGTGAAAGCCGGGGGACGTGACGGCGAGGAGGTTGGCGAGAAACTGGTCGCGCAGGTCATTCTGTTCTTCCAGCACAAAGGCCGCGCGGGCAGTGCCGGAGAGGTCGATCTCGTTGGCGGTGCGCTGCTGGATGAAGTCGTCTTCGGCCTTCTGCAGGTTGTGGAAGGGCTCGATGGCGGCGGGCGGGAGTGTGGCTTCGAGATGCGTGATCTTCGGGTTGCGATCGGCGTCGGAGAGGCGTGCGTCGATGCTCTCGCACCAGCCCTGCGCGTTGCCGCTGGTGGCGGTTTCGCAGAGGTCGAACTTTGCGAGGGTATGGGTGTCGCGGTCGTGCTGCAGGATGTCGAGGCGGCCTTCGATCTCGGCGGGGGCGGCGTCGCTCTCGCAGGTGAAGCGGGTGGCGAGGTCGAGGTCGGCGGGGGCGCCCTGGCCGTTGGCGTAGATCATGCTGAGGATGCCAGCGCCGGAGAAGATGCTGGGGGTGGTGGCGGAGGTGTACTCGGCCAGGGCACAGGCGCGGGCGGCGGGATAGTCGATGGGCCGGCCGATGCCGAAGTAGTAGGTGGAGCTGTCGCAGTCGGGCTTGAAGGCGGGGTCGGCAGGCGGTGGCGTGAAGGGGCGGGCGAGCGCGGCGCGGCAGAGTGCGCGGTACTGCGGGTCGGTGCCGTCAAGCTGTGCGTGGAGGCCGGGAGCGGTGAGGCAGAAGAGAGCGAGCGCGTAACGAAAGAGTTTCATGGTGAAGAGGCTGAAGTATAGCGCGCAGGAAGAAAGAGCGAAGCGTTACGAAAGTGGGGCGAAGGGTGTGGGTGACTTCTCCGGGTTCGATGAACAAATGTAAGGAGTCATGCACGGTCTGTCGCGGGCTTTACCCATGCCAGCCATGCGAGCGGCAGCATTACGAGGACAGAGACCGTTGCCATGAAGATGAGCACTGTGGTGGTGTGCCAGAGGTGGCCAGCGGGGTCGGCGACGATGGGGGGTGCCATCGGGAGAAAGAAGATGAGCAGATTGCCGGCGGCGCAAACCGCGTAGAGCAGAACTGGCATCCGATGAAACGCC
>JAJZFE010000020.1 GCA_021798655.1 Acidobacteriota bacterium
TGTAGGTGGAGGCTCGGTCGTAGGTGGTGGCGACGGGTGCGTCGTGCGGGCTTGAGGCGTAGTCGACCTTGTTGTAGTGGACGAAGGGCGAGAGTTGCAGCACGGTCGATGCGTTGAAGGTGTGGAGCATGGAGAAGGCGTCGGCGACGTCAGTCTCGTGCTGGCCGTCGCGCATCTGGCTGGAGCCGTAGGGAGGGTTGAACTGCTGGGCCTCGAAGTCGGTGGTGCTGGGGTCGTAGGGAATCTGGAAGTAGTCGGCGCGTGCGAGGGAGACGAGGCGAAGCTGATCTTTGGGCGTGCGGTTGTAGATGAGCGAGGCAAAGCCGCCGTAGCCGTTGTCGGCGTCGTGGTAGATGTGGCCGATGGGCGGAGCGAGCCCGTAGTCGCTGCGGTTGCCGTTGGCGCTGAGGTAGTAGGCGAATTTCTCGGTGTGGTCGCCGAGGTTGAGCTGGTCGTTGGTCTGGAAGAAGTTGCCCGCGTTGAGAATGAGTTCGGCCTGGCGGTTGCGCTCGAAGCCGCTGCGCGGGACGATGTTGAAGACGCCGTAGGTGCGGTCGCCGACGTCGGCGGTGTAGCTGCCGCGCTGGATCTCGATGTAGTCGATGTCTTTCGGGTCGATCTGCGCGGCGAGGTTGCTGGCGATGTTGGTGTTGGGCAGCTCGACGCCGTCGATCTGCCAGTTGAGCTGGTGGCCGCCACGCATGTGCAGCATGTCGTGGGTCATGTAAGCGCCGGGGGTGTAGTCGGTGATCATGGCAAGGCTGTTGGTGCGGTCCGCGCCGGGGGTGCGGGCGATGTCCTGACGATCGACGAGTGTGGTGGGCGTGACGCTGTTGACGTTGACGGTGGGGGCGATGCCCTGCACGGAGACGGTCTGATGGACGGTGCCAAGCTGCAGGGCGAAGTGCAGCATGGGCGAGGTGTCCGAGGCGAGGGTGTAGGTCTGCTGCTGGGTGGCGAAGCCGGGTTTGGAAACGGTGACGCTGTAGTCGCCGAGAGCGACGGAGGGGAAGGAGAACTCGCCTTCCCGGTTGCTGGTCGCGTGCAGAACGAGATCGGAGTGGAGGGCGTGGAGTTCGATGCGCGCGCCGGCGATGGGGCGGTGCTCGGGGTCGTGGACGATGCCCTGCACGGTGCCGAAGATGGAGGCCAGCGCAAGGGCTGCAGGCAGAAGCAGAGCGAAGAGACAGAGCAGGCTGCGGCGTGCAGACAGAGCGTGTCGCAGCAAGGCGGGACGAGACATCAAGCTTCTCCGGCGTCACGGATGGGTGACGAGTGAGCGGGTGCGGCAGAGGGTTGAACGGCGGAGCACGTTAGAGACTCGGCACTGCATGGAAGCAGGAGTCATCGATCGTGTTGCAGCGCTCGCGTTCGCTGAGGGGAACGTTTTAGCTGAGGAGCGCGGGAGGGCCGCGCTTTTGGCGGGAGCGGTCGAAGGCGATGCGGCGGAGGCACTCGGCCTGTTTTGCGACGGAAGGCTGGCGCAGCAGGAACGCGGGGTGCGTTGCGGCAGCTCTGGAGGTGAAGACCTGGAGATGCGAGGCGGCCAGTGAGTGCTGCCGATAGGGACACTGCTCGGGTGGCGTGCCGACGCGGGTGCTGCCGTCCTGCTCGCCCAGCATGAGGGCGCGCATCTCAGGAGACATCATGCAGTGGTGCTTGCCGCCGCGACGGCAGCAGGCGGGCAGCGTCGATTGCCCCATCGCTCCAGAGGAGAGCGCAGGCGCAATCAGGGGGAACAAAGTCGCCCAGAACAGCAGGATGGAGAGCAGACGTCGCGGCATGATGCTTCACTTCCATCTTCGCATGAGCCGCAGGAGCGTCTGTTGCGGAGGTGGAAGCGGGGGTGAGGGCTTTAGCGTGTGGTGGAGGCGCGGCTATTGCAGCAGGAGAAGCATGCAGGCGTGCGGGGCGAGCTGCGTTGCGACGCCTTGCTGCCTGCCGAGTTGCTGCTGCGTCCATACGTTGCGGACGTTCCACACGCGGACGCTGAGGTCGTGGCTGAGGTCGGCGAAGTTGCGGCTGACCTTGAGGGGAGCGTCGCCGGTGTTGAAGAACGCGAGCGCCATCCTGCCGTTGGGCAGATTGGCCTGCCACACGGTGAGGTCGCCGTCGCGCAGGACCTCGAAGCTCTTCGTCGCTGTCTGGTCGATGGCGAGGACTTCGCGGTTGGTGATGAGGGCGAGCGTGGGGGCGTCGAGCAGGGTTAGATTGGCGCCGAGGATAAGGGGGCTGCGCGCCATCGACCAGAGGGTGAGCTGGGTGCGCTGCTCGTCGGGGGTGAGGCGCGAGGCGCGAGGTTCACCCCAGCCGGGCGCGGGGCGGAGCTGGCCGATGGGCAGCATGTCGGCGTCGGGCCAGTTGCCGGTCCGGGTGTAGGTGGCCCAGGCGGCGGTGCGTTGGAACTGGTCCTTGATGCCCTGCGGGAAGGGCTGGCCGTCCGAGGCCCAGACGTCCCACTCATCGTTGGAGATGCGCCACATGCTGGAGAGGCGGCCGACCTCGGCGGCGTGGTCGAGCGCGGTGGGGCCAGGCGAGAGACTGAGGACGATGGGGCGGCCGGTCTTGGCGATGGCGCGGTGAATCATCTCAATTTCATCGAGCTTGAAGGGGTGGTCGGCGATGCAGTCAACCTTGAGGAGATCGACGCCCCAGGAGGCGTACTGGCTCAGCAGGGAATCGTACCAGGCTTGTCCGGCAGCGTTGTCACGGACGCCCCAGTTGGTGGGGTCCCAGGGACATGCGTCGTTGGTGTCGGCGGCGTCCTGGGCGTGAAAGGCGGGGGCCCCAACCTCTCTCCAGATGGGGAGATTGCGCTCAACGGCGACGCGTGGGATGCCGCGCACGATGTGGATGCCGAACTTGAGTCCCTGCGCGTGGACCCATGCGCCGAGAGCCGCAAAGCTGGTGCCTTCGATGGTGGCTGCGAGCTTGAGGTTTGCAGTGGCAGGGCTGGCGATGGGCTGCGGCGCGTCCTTGATGACGGCGGATGGAAAGCGTGCGGGGACGGGGACGTAGCGACCATGTGAGTCGATGGCGTAGTGCAGCTTGTCGGGCGTGTCGCGGTCGGTGGGGTTCTCGAAGAACCAGCCTTCGTCGATGACCGCGTATTGCCAGCCGAAGGGAAGGAGCTTGTGCTGAAGCACGGAGACGTTGGCGCGGAACTGCGGCTCGGTGATAGTGAGGCCGTAGGCGTCCCAACTGTTCCAGCCCATGGGCGGTGTGGGCGCCAGGTTAGCCTGCTGTGCGGTTGCCACCATTGAAGCAAACCCTACGATTGCCATGCAGCGAACGAAAGTCTTCATGCGCAGTAACGATACCACTGTCCTGCCGGCGCATGCACGTTCGGTGAGATTACGTGATGGAGATCAGTACTGCGCTGAGGGCGGGGACGTAGCAGGTGAGTTGCGAGCCGCGGAGGGTGAGAGCGAAGGGTGTGGCGGGCTGGAAGGCTCCGTCGGGTGCGACGGTTGCGTCCTGAAGCGTGACGCCGGAGAGCGCGGCGAGGCTCGGCGTGGTGGCGCCGGTGGAGAGCTGCGTCAAGGTTTGCAGGGTTGCGGAGGAAAGGCTGAGGCCGGGCGGCAGCATGATGTCGAGGTCGAGATTGTGCGTCGCATCCTTGTTCACGATGACGAGGCTGAGGGCCTGGTCAGCGGACTGAAGCGCGTAGGCGGTGACGTTCAGGGATGCGGCGGAGAGGTCGGTGGAGAGCAGCGTTCCTGTGCCCGCCATTGCGGCCAGCAGGAGGCCGTAAAAGAGAGGCTGCGGACCGAGTATGGTGACGGCATTGTCGGCGATAGGGGTGCACGGCTGCTGGCCGCCGCTCTGGAAGTTGAGGCCGGAGGCGGCGCCGAGTGCGCTCTGGAAGATCATGTCGATGGCCCAGAGAGCGGAGGCGTAGGTGTTGCTGACGCCGGGGGCGCCGCCGCTGTCATACGCGCTGCAGGCATCGATGCGGAAGGGCACGTCGATGGACTGTGCGCCGTATTTGAGCAGCAGGAGTTCGCTGGCGAGCGCCGTGTCGGGGGAGAGCAGGTCGTCGATGGTGGCGGTGGCGGCGGGGCCGCGATGGTAGTGCTGGGTGAGCAGGCCGATGTCGCTGCGCGTGACGTACTCGCCGAAGGGGAGCGTCCAGGTGGCGACGTCGCTGGCAGCGGCCGGGCCGACGATGGGAGCGGAGGGCGTGGCGGCGACGATGGCCGCGCGGAACTGCTTCCAGAGGGACTCGAAGATCTCGACCGACCAGTTGCCGGGATAGAAGCTGCCGGGGCTGCCGTAGGTCTCGCACTCGTTGCCGATCTCGACGCCGACCAGAGCGGAACCTAACTGCCGTGCGGCGTAGGCGATCTCTGCGGCGGCCAGTGTGGGTGTGGTTGTTCCCGTTGCCGAGCCGCCCAGGTTGACGGCGTAGATGCAGGTCCATCCGGCGGCGTGCAGAAAGGCTGCGAGAGCGTCTATGTCCGGGGGCGCGATCTCGCCGGGGGTCTGGCCCTTGCCGTTGGGCGTCCAGACGCTGCGGTCAACCGACGCTCCGCCGAGGCGCAGCACGCCGGGTCCGAGGCGCTGGAAGAGGCCGATGAGGTCTGCGCTGGCGGCGGTGAAGAGCGGCGTGGTGAGCGACTGCTTCTCGTAGGCGAGGCCGATGAAGCTCGGGGAGAGGGTTCCGGCGGCGGTTGCGGAGATGGCCAGCGAGGCCGCGGTGATCGCTCCGGCGGGGAGCGGCTGCGGGCTGAGGGCCGGTTGTGTGGGCGTGGGTTCGGAGGCGGTGGAGGGCGTTGCCACACGATAGAGCGCTGCGCCACAGCCGGTGAACATGGCGCTGGCGGCGACGGCGGCGAGGCCTTGCAGCCACTGGCGGCGGGAGAGTGGGGGATCAAACGAATCAGAGGTCATGGAGACGTCTCCCGGTGCTGTGCGTGGGCGCAGGTGAACTGAGAAAAGTCTAAGGAGAGTTTCGTGAGCATTAGTAACCTCTCATCTGCTGAGAGGTTGTGTAGCGAAATGGGACATCTGCGGGGTGGTGGGGGTGTGGTGCCGGTCGGGACGGAGGGTGGAGATGGGGCGCGTGTGGCGAGCGGTATTCGCCATGCGGTGCCGGGTGTCTGTATCCTGAGAGAAGGCTG
>JAJZFE010000246.1 GCA_021798655.1 Acidobacteriota bacterium
CCTCGACACCCTCGCCACCGCCGTCGAAGCCACCCCCACGCCCGGCGAAGCCCGCCCCGTCGGCATCCATCTCGAAGGCCCCTTCCTCTCCCACATCAAACGCGGCACCCATCCTCCCGCCGAGCTGAAGCAGCCCAGCATCGAGCTCTTCGACCGCTTCCAGCAGGCCGCCCGCGGCCACATCTGCCTCATGACGATTGCCCCGGAACTGGTTGATGCGACCGGCGGCACTGTCGCCCTCGACCTCATCCGCCACGCCACCTCCCGAGGCGTCCGCTGCACCCTCGGCCACTCCAACGCCACCGCCGCCGAAGCCCGCTGCGGCATCTCCGCCGGGGCCACCAGCGCCACCCATCTCTTCAACGCCATGCGTGCGCTCGACCACCGCGAACCCGGCATCGTTGGCGCCATCCTCGACAACGACGCCCTCTTCGCCGAGCTCATCTGCGACGGCATCCACGTCGCCCCCGAACTCATTCGCCTCTGGCTCAAGCTCAAAGGCCGCGACCGCGCCATCCTCGTCACCGACGCCATGTCCGCTACCGGCGTCGGCGACGGCAGCTACCTCCTCGGCGACTTCGACGTCACCGTCACCGGCGGTCGCGCCCTGCTCTCGAACGACCTCGCCGAAGGCAAGGAGACACTCGCCGGTTCGCTGCTCACGCTCGACCAGGCCGTCGCCAACCTGCAGCACTTCGCCCACGCCGACCTCGCCACCGCCACACGCCTCGCCTCGCACAATCCCGCCACCATGCTCGGCCGCCCTCAACTCACCGACATCGCCATCGGAGCCCCACTCAGCCTCAACCGCTTCAACGCCGACAACCAGCTCATCGCCACCGTCGTCCGAGGCCACTAAAGCTGTTTGTCATACCGAAGGCTGCGCTTTTGCAGCTGTAGCGGAGAAACCCCCGCATTGTCGCTCCACCAACTCCGCGCGTCGCCGCTATCATGGCTCCAGCCCACATGCGCCTTCACCCCCTCGATCTCGCCATCGTCGCCGTCTATCTTCTCGGCATCACACTCTTCGGCCTGCGCTTCGCAAAGAAGGGAAAACAACCCGGCAAGCAATCCGCCGACCAGTCCCTCAAGAGCTACTTCCTCGCCTCCAACACCATCCCCTGGTGGGCCATCGCGCTCTCCATCGTCTCGGCGGAGACCTCCACGCTCACCATCATCTCCATCCCCGGCGTCGCCTTCGCCGGCGACTTCGGCTTCCTCCAGATCGTCCTCGGCTACATGCTCGGCCGCATCGTCGTCGCGGCGCTCTTCCTCCCGCGCTACTTCGCCGGTGAGATGCTCACCGCCTACCAGCTCATCGGCCAGCGCTTCGGTCCCGGCCTCCATCGCGTCACCGCCGGCCTCTTCCTCCTCACGCGCGCCGCCGCCGAAGGTGTCCGCGTCTTCGCCGTCTCCATCGTCGTCGGCATCGCCATCGGCACCGGAGACATCCTCTCCATCGCCATCATCTCCGCGCTTACGCTTCTCTACACCTTCGAAGGCGGCATGGCTGCCGTCATCTGGACCGACGTCGTTCAAATGGCGATCTACATTGCAGGCACCTTCGTTGCCGTCTGGTCACTCGGCCATCACGTTCCAGGCGGTTGGTCCAGCATCCACACCGTCGCCGCAGCCGCCGGCAAGTTCCACCTCTTCAACTTCGCGCTGAACCTCACCACCACCTACACCTTCTGGGCCGGCATCCTCGGCGGAACCTTCCTCACCATGGCCTCGCACGGCACCGACCAGCTCATGGTCCAGCGCCTGCTCGCCGCGCGCAACCTCCGCGAATCACGCCTCGCGCTCCTCTGCTCCGGCGTCGTCATCTTCATCCAGTTCGCGCTCTTCCTGCTGATCGGCGTCGGCCTCTACGTCTTCTACTCCGGCCACCTCACCAACGGACTCACGCCCGACCGCCTCTTCCCCACCTTCATCGTCCACGAACTCCCCATCGGTATCGCCGGGCTGCTCGTCGCGGCCATCCTCGCCGCCGCCATGAGCAACCTCTCCGCCGCGCTCAACTCGCTCTCCTCCACCACCGTCGTCGACTTCTACCTGCACCTGCGCCCCACGGCCGATGCGCGCGAACGCTCTCTCATCAGCAAGTCCTCCACCGTCCTCTGGGCGCTCGTCCTCTTCGCCATCGCCATCTACTCGCTCTCGGTCGGCGGCAAAGGCCACGTCGTCGAGATCGGCCTCTCCATCGCCAGCGTCGCCTACGGCTGCCTGCTCGGCGTCTTCCTCCTCGGCACGCTCACAAAATTCGCCACCGAGATCGGCACCGCCATCGGCATGATCTGCGGCTTCGCGCTCAACCTCTGGCTCTGGCAGGGCACATTTCCCGTCCGCCTCGGCCCACTCGCCATCCCACACATCGCCTTCACCTGGTACGTTCTCATCGGAGCCCTCGTGACCTTCGCCATCGGCGCACTCGCCAGCCTCATCTTCCGCAAGCAATCCATCCGCACCGCTGCAATCACCACCGTCACTCTCCTTTGCTTGTCATTCCCGAAGGGAATCTGCGTTTCAGCCGAGGCACAACAGCCCGCCCCCGACTTCGCCCCCATCTCCACCCTCATCAACACCGCCATCGCCGCCGACCAGCTCCCCGGCGCAGTCGTCCTCATCGGCCACAACAACAAAGTCGTCTTCCAGCAAGCCTACGGCGTCCGCAAGCTCGCCAACGAGCCCGGCCTCAACGGCCAGCCCAGCCCCGCCGAGGCCATGACCGACGACACCCTCTTCGACATGGCTTCGCTCTCCAAAGACCTCTCCACCGCCGTCGCCATCATGCAGCTCTACGAGGCCGGCAAGATCACCAGCTTCGACGACCCCGTCGACAAATACCTCCCCGCCTTCAACCCCCAGCACGACCCCGCCCGCAGTCGCGTCACGCTCCGAATGCTCCTCACGCACACCTCCGGCGCAGCCCCCGATGTCTCTCTCAAAGCCCCCTGGGGCCTCACGGCTCCCGACAAAGCCGAAGGCATCCGCCTCGCCCTCACAACACCCCTCGTCGCCGCACCCGGCTCCGTCTTCACCTACTCCGACATCAACTTCATCCTCCTCGGCTACCTCGTCGAGCAGCTCTCCGGCCAGCCGCTCGACCTCTACGCGCGCGACCACATCTTCGCCCCACTCGGCATGGCCGACACCACCTACCATCCCTTCGACCGCGTCTGCGGCCCGCACAAGACCATCGGCGCAGCCATCGCCTGGGTACCCACCGTCCCCCACACCCACATGCTCTTCAAGTGCCCCGCCGACACCTGGTCCATCGCTACGCTCGAACGCACCGCCCCCACCACCCACGACGACGAAGGCAACGCGCAGACCAACCCGCACTTCGACATGCTCACCCGCGGCACCGTCCACGACCCCACCACCCGCCGCATGGGCGGCGTCGCAGGCCACGCCGGCGTCTTCTCCACCGCGCACGATGTCTCCCTCTTCGCCTCCGCCCTCCTCGAAAAACTCCTCCACAACACCGGCCCCTTCCCACTCAAGCAGTCCACCCTCCAGCTCATGACCCAGCCGGAGGAACCCACCGCCTCGGGTGCCCCCCATCTGCCCGCCACCAATCCGGGTGCCACCAATCCGGGTGCCCCACATCTCGACTCTGAGATGTGGGCTGCCACAGCTCTAGCCAGCGCCAACGCCGCCCAAGCCGATGCCATCGCCGCCGGCGACCCACCCTCCGCGCCCGGCCTCGCCCCGCACTACCCCGCCCTCAAAGGTCAGAACCTCCGCGGCTTCGGCTGGGACATCGACACCGCCTTCTCGAAACCTCGCGGCCTGCTCTTCCCCATCGGCAGCTTCGGCCACACCGGCTACACGGGCACTAGCCTCTGGATGGACCCCGCCTCCGACACCTGGGTCATCCTCCTCGCCAACGCCGTCCACCCCCGCGACAAGCATCGCCCTATCTCCAACCTCCGCGGCCAGGTCGCCACCGCCGCCGCCCAGGCCATCGGTCTGGTCACCAACTCCCGGCACCCCGAGCCTTCAGGCTCGGCTCTCATGACATCTTCTGAAAAGGATGGGTCTTTAGCCTCCGCCACAACCCTCACCGGCATCGACATCCTCGAAGCCACCCACTTCGCCGGCCTGCGAGGCCTGCACAAGATCGGCCTGCTCGCTAACCAGGCCAGCCTCGACGCCCAAGGCCACCGCACCGTCGACATCCTCGCCCAACGGACAACGCAGAACGCGCAGCTGACAACGCTCTTCACCCCCGAGCACGGCCTCTCCGCCGCCCTCGACACCGAGCACATCGCCTCCTCCACCGACCCGGCCACCCACCTCCCCGTCATCAGCCTCTACGGTTCCAAAGAATCCGACCGCCGCCCCACCCACAACCAGCTCAAGGACCTCGACGCCGTCGTCATCGACCTCCAGGACGCCGGCGTCCGCTACTGGACCTACGAGGCCGCCAGCCTCTACTTCCTCCAGGCCGCCGCCAAAGAGCAGGACGAGTACAACCACCACCTTCAGATCATCGTCCTCGACCGCCCCAACCCCGTCGGCGGCCTTGCCATCCAGGGCCCCATCTCCGACCGCGGCACCGCCTCCTACGTCAACGCCTTCCGCATCCCCAGCCGCCACGGCCTCACCCTCGGCGAGCTCCTCCTCTACGCCAACCTCGCCATGCCCACCGACGGCAGCACCTGCCCTTCCACCTCCGCGCTCAACCCTCCCGACGACTTCGTCGACCCCTTCACCGACGACTGCCGCCCCGAGTCCATCAAGCTCCGCGGCCTCCACGCCCCGCTCACCGTCATCCCCATGCAGCACTGGCAGCGCTCCGACACCTTCGCCGACACCGGCCTCCCCTGGACCCCGCCCAGCCCCAACCTCCGCACCCCCGACGCCGCCATCCTCTACCCCTGCCTCGGCCTCATCGAAACCACCAACCTCTCCGTCGGCCGCGGCACCTCCCACCCCTTCAGCTTCTTCGGCGCTCCCTACCTCGACGCCCCCACCGTCGCCGCCGCCCTCACCGCCCGCCATATCCCCGGCGTCACCTTCACCGCCGCCACCGAGCCCATCGCCGACGATGCCAACCACTACCCCTTCCACGGCCAGGCCATCCCCGCCGTCCGCCTCACCGTC
>JAJZFE010000208.1 GCA_021798655.1 Acidobacteriota bacterium
GCTGGAGACGCACGACCGGGACGCGAAAGAACTCGATCTCGATACGCTGCTGCGCGAGGGGTACGATCGGTTTTCGCGCTACGAATTTGTCGACGGCAACCGGATGTACGCAGCGTTTACGCACCTGGTCGGCTATACGTCGAATTACTACACGTACCTGTACGACAAGGTGATTGCGCTGGAGTTTTTCGCGGAGTTCGATACGAAGAACCTAGTCGCGGGCGACACGGCGATGCGCTATCGCCGCGCCGTGCTGGAGCCGGGCGGGTCAAAGCCGGCGCGCGAACTGGTGCAGGGCTTCCTGGGCCGCGAGGTCAGCATGAACGCGCTGCAAAGCTGGATCGGCCGCGAGTTTGCCTGAGGGGCAGCGGGTCGAAACACAAAGGCCTCGTCTGCAGAGACGAGGCCTTTGTGTTGACTGCAGTGGTTGGGTCAGCGCGACTTCTTCTTCGCAACTACTTTCTTCGCTGCGACTTTTTTCGCAGCTACTTTCGTGGCAGCAGCTTTCTTCGCGGGGGCTTTCTTCGCGACCGGCTTCGTGGCGGCCTTCTTTGCAGGCTTGGCAATCTGCTTTGCCAACATGGGCTTCGCCGCAGGCTTGCTCGCCTGCTTCTTTGCGGCTGGCTTGGCCGCTACCTTCACCACCGTCTTGACGACGGGCTTTGCGACGACCGCTTTTACGGGCGCAGCCTTCGCGGGAGCGGGCTTCTTCGTGGCTTCGACCCGCGGCGTGGGAGCGGGCTCGGGTTCAGTAGGCTCGGCAGGATGAACCACCGTGGTCTTCAGGCTCGGCGCGATGTTGCTCTCGGACGCTTCCGTACCTTGGCGCAGCGCGTGCAGCACGACACGCAGCATCTCTTCTTCGGGCGCAGGTTTGCCGGTCCATATCTCGAACTGGCGCGCGCCCTGCTGCACAAACATCTCCACGCCGGAGATCACGTGGATGCCCTTCTGCTTGGCCATGCGCAGCAGCGGCGTTTCGATGGGGTTGTAGACCAGGTCGAAGACGTAGCGCGCGACGAGATCTTCCGGGCCGAGCGGCAGCGTCGCCTTGTTGCCGGCCATGCCTGCGGGCGTCGCGTTGATGATTACGTCAAAGCCCGCCTTCGCGACGGCCTCGCGTTTGATGACCTTTGCTCCGGCCTGTTTGGCGAGCTTCTGCGCGGTCTCCGGCGTGCGGTTCAGGATGGAGACCTCTGCGCCCTTCTCGCGGCAGCCAAACACGGCCGCCCGCGCGGCACCGCCGGCACCGAGCACCAGCACCTTCGCATTCTTCAGGCTCAGGCGGCGCTCCAGCGGGTTCAGGATGCCGGCGACGTCCGTGTTGAAGCCGTAGAACTTGCCGTCCTGCGCGCGCAGAATCGTGTTCACCGCGCCAATCTTCTGCGACAGCGGATCGGTGCGCTCCAGGTAGGGGATCACGTCGATCTTCAGCGGCATCGTCACGCTGAGCCCCTGGATGGGAATCTCGCGCATCAGCTTGAAGAGGTCATCCGCCTTGGCCGTCTGCAGCGCCAGGTACACGGCGTTGACGGTCTCGCGACGGAAGGCCGTGTTCATCATCAGCGGCGAGAGCGACGTACGAATAGGGCTGCCGGCCACGCCGTAGACCTTGGTCGCGGCGTCCACCTGGTCGATGCGGTAGGTCTCAATCAGCGTGCGTGCGGCGATCTGTCCTGGCGCGGTCTCTTCGCCCTGGCTGGCGGCTGCGAACGTGAACGCCGAGCCGGCCCGCAGACCGAGCACCCGCGAGATGATGCCCGCATCGCCCATGCAGATGCCCACCACGGACGAGCCCGGGTGGTCTTCCATCTTTTCGAGGAAGCGCATCAGCGTCAGGTTGTCGGCCAGCGACCGCGCCGTCGGGCACACCTTGACAAAGTCCGGCGCATAGGGTTCGCTGCGCTTGTAGATTGCGTCCAGATCTTTCGTCGCCTGAAAGTCATGGTGCGAGATGATCACCGCCGCGCCGGCCTCGCGCAGTCTGGCGATGCTTCCCTTGGGCAGCTTCTCGACGGCCTCCAGTTCGATGTCGATCAGCTGGAAGCCAGCCTCGGCGGCTTTGGTCAGCACCTCGAAGGCGGCGCTGGCTGAGCCCTCAAAGCGCCCGCCGTTGTCCTTGCACCGACAGGTAGCCACCACCGTTGCAGCAGTGTTTTCAGCCAGATAGGCTTTGAACTTCGCCAGCGCAGCCAACGGCTTGGGCAGATAATCGAGGCGGAACTCAAGAAAGGTGGTCTCTTTCAAGACCTCCGCAGCCCGTTCGAGCATCTCGTCGGGCGAGGTTCCGGTGATGGCGACGCAGATCTTGCCGATCCGCGAACGAAGGTAGTGAGGGGCGATTTGAGTCGTAGTCGTCATGAAAGCAGTCGCGGTATCGTAACGCCGAAGTCTGTCCAGCGCAAGGGGTTCCATTCAGCAATGGGTGGTTCAGGGTGAGGAAAACCCGGACTGCCGTGCTCGGCGCGTACCTCGCTGCCCGATTGGACGCCAATTCCCTGCAAAGGTTGCGCCAACATCCCCGGAAATGACCATTTTGGGGCCTGTCCCAACTTCCGAACCGGTCTAGTCAACAAACCGAAGAATTGTGGAAGATCGATGGCAACCAAACCCTCGAAATAGAGTCTAATTGAGTAATCGAGAGGCTTTTCCACTATTTGTCCTACCTGTAACACCTTCCTAACTTTGCCCCTGTTTTTGGGGCGACCCTCAAAATTTCCTCACACCCTCCCCCCTCCCCAAACGAAGCCTCTCATGGCCCCGCCCGAAAGCGGGGCCCTTTCCTTTAACCTGCTTGCTCGGAGTAGAAAAGATGTATGGCGGTTGACGTGATCGAGGTGCAGGCGTGGCAGCAGTATCCGTGGCTGCGCGCAGGGTTCAGTACGCGGCAGGGTGGCGTCAGCAGCGTCTATGGCGCGGCCGGCGAGAGGAACCTCGGCTGGACGAAGGAGGACGATCCGCGCAGCGTCGCAGAGAATCGCGCGCGGCTGGTTGCGTCGGTCGCAGGGGAGGATGGCTCCGCGTGGCAACTGGTCACGATGCGCCAGGTCCACGGCAATATCGTGCGCGCGGTGAGCGACGACGGCTCACCGCTGATCAGCAGCGACGGCAAGGCTGTGGTGGAGGCTGACGCGTTGATGACGGCCACCGCCGGGCTCATGCTCGGCGTGCAGACCGCCGACTGCACCCCGCTGCTGCTGGCTGATACGCGGCTGCGCGTGGTGGCTGCGATCCACGCCGGCTGGCGAGGCACGCTGGCACGCATCGCAGAGCACGCCGTCGCCGCGATGCAGCGCGACTTCGGCTCGCATCCTCAGCAGCTCATCGCGGCCATCGGCCCTGCGATCCGGCCCTGCTGCTTCGCCGTCGGCGAGGAGGTGCGCCAGCACTTCACTGCGGAGTTCGTCTACGCGGAGGATCTGTTTGTCGAAGACGAAGGCCAGCTCTGCATGGACCTGCACACGGCCAACCAGCGCCAGCTCATCGGCGCCGGTCTTGCTGCGGAAGCGATCACGACGGTCGCGGAGTGCACGGCCTGCGCGCGCACGGCGAACGGTCAGCGGCGCTACTTCAGCCATCGCGCCGAACGCGGCGTGACGGGCCGCATGATGAGCGTCATCGGCGTCACCGCTTAGGCCGGCACGGCTGCGCGCTGCACCGCGACGAAGTCTTTCGCAATCCGCAGGCGAAACGCTTCGTCCACCATGTCCAGCTGCACCAGATCAATCTTCATCGGCAAGGGCGACTCGTCGAAGGCATCGACCAGCGCTGCCCATGCCGCGCCGGTCAACCGGCCTTCCACTGCGAGATCGAGATCGGAGAACCGCTTCAGCATCCGTCCACCAGTCGCGCGCGACCCGAAGGCCCACACGTGCTTCTCCGGTATGTGCTGGTGCAGAATCGCGCGCACCGTCGCAAGCTCATGCGCGGCCAGGTGCAGCGACTGGGCTTGCGGTGGTGCGGTCGATGCAGGAAGCTTTGGTTCACTCATTGCCCATCTCCTCGCACAGACGGCTGTAGAGAAAAGCGGCCTCTTCAAGAAACCGGGGCACGATTGCAACCACGGCGAGCGCCTGGTCTTCGTTGTAGGTGTGGCTGGTCCGGTTGCGCGCTTCGCGATAGCTCATCCACACGTCGTATCCTTCGCGCACCAGTCCGTCCTGGCTCGCCGTGCGGATCAGGGTGGGGAAGGTGATCCGCTCCGGCTCCTTCAGGTTCACGGAGTAGGCCGTCACAAACTTACGCAGTACGCTCTGCGCGATCTCAAACGTAAACTCAAAGCGTTTGATCACCGAGTCTCTGTACATCAGGTTCCCGGGCTCAGCCTGCGAGGCCGCAAGCGACTCCCGCAGCCGCTCAATCGCTTTGCCGAGTTGATCCAGACGCACTTCGCTCATGCCGGTATTCTAGCCTGCGGGTCACGATCATCACAGCCGCGCCTTGCATCATCCTGCCTTGCACAGCTCGGTGAACAGCTCCTCGCGATGGTCCAGCGCAAACTGGTCCAGCGAGGCCAGGCTGCGCCGGTAGAAGTACACCACCGCCGCCGCCAGCGAACCGAAGACTGGCAGCAGAAACCAGTCCTGCTTCAGGTACAGCGCCAACGCCACCGGCACCGCAGCCAGCGCGGCCGAGCCCAGCAGGATGCCCATCGCGATCAAGGCACTGAGCTGCGACACCTGCTTGTTGGCCACCCTGCCGACGGCAATCTTCTTGGGCGTCGTGATGGCGCGGCGGTTGCCGACGATCGTCGTCAGCAGCATCGTTGCGCCGGCCCACAGCACGGTGGAGATCGCGTAGCTCAGCGGTGGCAGGCCGGCGAGGTAGCTGACCACCGCGAACGTCAACGCCACCTCCACCCCTGCCAGCAGAAAGTTCAGCAGGTTCTTGGCAAACACCACGTCGCGAATGCGGACCGGCGCCAGAAAGTAGAACTGCACGCCTGCGCCTTCCAGTCCGAAGGAGTTGTAGCTGAACGTGCCGATGGCCAGCAGCGAGTAGGCCACCGCTGCCGGAAATACCCAGCTGGCGCTGCCGCCGCGCGAGGCAAACCGCGACGCGATGATCAGCACCAGAAACACCGGCGCGATCAGCCC
>JAJZFE010000220.1 GCA_021798655.1 Acidobacteriota bacterium
GGTGTTGGGGTTTTGGGTGGGGGGTTGGGGGTTGACAGGGGGAGTTTGGCCGGAAGATCGCGAAAGATTGTTGCAACCTGTTCCTTCCAGCCGACGAAGCTGTCAGATGTTGTAGCGTTGCTGGTGCCATTGCCAGGCGCTGGCGAGGATGGTGTCGATGCTGGTGTGTTGGGGTTGCCAGCCGAGGTGGGCTTTGGCTTGCTCGGAGCTGGCGACGAGGCGGGCGGGGTCGCCGTCGCGGCGGCCTTTGATCTCGACGGGGATGGGGTGGCCGGTGACGCGGCGGGCGGCGTCGATGACCTGTTTGACGGAGAAGCCGCTGCCGTTGCCGAGGTTGTAGACCATGCGCGGTGTGGTGTCGAGAGCCTGGAGCGCGAGGATGTGCGCGGCGGCGAGGTCGGCGACGTGGATGTAGTCGCGGATGCAGGTGCCGTCGGGTGTGGGGTAGTCGTCGCCGTAGATGAAGATCTTTTCGCGGCGGCCGAGGGCGACGTCGAGGATGAGCGGGATGATGTGGGTCTCGGGCTCGTGAGCTTCGCCGCGGCCGGGGAGCGCGCCGGCGACGTTGAAGTAACGCAGCGAGGCGTAGCGCAGGCCGTGGACGCGGTGGAACCAGGCGAGCATCTGCTCGACCATCAGCTTGGATTCGCCGTAGGCGTTGGTGGGGGCGAGGTCGGCGGTCTCGGGGATGGGCGTGGATTTGGGCTCGCCGTAGACGGCGGCGGTGGAGGAGAAGACGAGGTTGCCGGTGCCGGTGGCGTGCATGGCTTCGAGCAGGGCGAGCGTGGAGGCGGTGTTGTTGCGGAAGTAGATCTCGGGCTTCTGCATGGACTCGCCGGCTTCGATGAGCGCGGCGAAGTGGAGGACGCCGTCGGGCCGGAGCTCGCGGAGGAGCGACTCGACGCGGGGGCGGTCGGCGATGTCGGCTTCGACGAAGTCGGCACCGGCGGGGAGCTCGTGACGTTTGGCGTGGCAGAGGTTGTCGAGCACGGTGACGCGGTGGCCGGCCTGCATGAGGATGGTGGACACGGTGCCGCCGATGTAGCCGGCGCCGCCGGTGACGAGGACGTTCATGGGAGTCTCCGAGTGCTAGGTGCTAGGTGCCAGGTTCTAGGTTCTAGGTTCTAGGTGCCAGGTGCTAGAGGCCAGGTGCTAGAGTCCAGGAGCTAGAGGCCAGGTGCTAGAGGCTAAGAGCTAACGGCTAGGGCAGACCGTAGTGTGGCGGCTGCGGATTCGGGGGTGATGTCGCGCTGCGGGGAGCCGAGGAGTTCGAAGCCGACCATGAACTTGCGGATGGTGGCGGAGCGGAGGAGCGGCGGATAGAAGTGGAGGTGGAGCTGCCACTCGGGGTGGGGCTGGCCGTCGCAGGGGGCGGAGTGGAGGCCCATGGAGTAGGGGAAGGGCGTGTCGAAGACGCGGTTGTAGCCGGCGGTGACGAGCTTGAGCATGGCGGCGAGGCCGTCGCGCTGGGCGTCGGTGAGGGCGTCGATGGAGGCAGCGGGGTGGCGCGGGAGCAGCAGCAGCTCAAAGGGCCAGACGGCCCAGAAGGGGACCAGGGCGACCCAGGTTTCGTTTTCGGCGACGATGCGCTCGGCCTCTTTGAGTTCGAGCGCGAGGTAGTCGGCGAGCAGAGCGGTATGGTGGGCAGCGAAGTGTTCGCGCTGCGCGGCGAGTTCGAGTGCGGGCTCGTTGGGGATGTGCTCGGTGGCCCAGATCTGGCCGTGGGGGTGGGGGTTGCTGGCACCCATCATGGCGCCGCGGTTCTCGAAGATCTGCACGTACTGGATGGCGGGGTCCGCGCCGAGTTCGGCGGCCTGGGCGGCCCACATATCGACGACGCGGCGGACGGCGGACGGCTCCATGGTGGCGAGCGTGAGGTCGTGGCGGGGGTCGAAGCAGAGGACGCGGCAGATGCCACGTTCGGTCTCTGCGCGGAGCAGGCCGACGCCATCGGTGTCGAGTGTGGCGGGGGCGACGTCGGGCTTGAGCGCGGCGTAGTCGTTTTCAAAGACGAAGGTGCCGGAGTAGTCGGGGGTGATGTGGCCGCCGGCGCGGGTGTTGCCGGGGCAGAGGTAGCAGGCGGGGTCGTAGGCGAGGGCGACGGGCTTGACGGTGTCTTCGGTCTGTCCCTGCCAGGGGCGCTGGGTGCGGTGGGGGGAGACGAGGACCCACTCGCGTTTGAGGGCGTTCCAGCGGCGGTGCGGCGATTGGAGGAAGACGGCGTCCATCACAGGGCACGCTCCATGTTGGTGGTGTGCGGGGCGTTGCGGAGAGCGGCGCCGTCGACGGGGTCGCAGAGGTAGATCTCCGGAGCGATGTTGAAGGCGCTGGAGTAGGCCGCGGCCAGTGCGCTGGAGAAGGCCGCGCTGGCATCGCGCTGCACGAGGCTGACGGTGCAGCCGCCGAAGCCGCCGCCGGTGAGTCGCGAGCCGTAACAGCCGGGAAGCACGGCGGCGGTGTTGACGAGGAAGTCAATCTCTTCGCAGCTGCAGGCGAAGTCGTCGCGCTCGCTGACGTGGCCTTCGGACATCAGCTCGCCGAGCGCGACGGGGTCGCCGGCGAACATGGCGTCGCGGGCCTTGAGGACGCGGGCGTTGTCGGAGATGATGTGGCGGCAGCGCAGGTAGGACTCGGGCGACATGGCGCTGCGGACGGCTTCAAGCTGTTGCAGCGTGGCGTCGCCGAGGTCGCGGAGGGCGGGGAAGTGTTGCAGCAGGATGGCCTGGCCCTCTGTGACTTCGCGATGGCGCACGCCGTACTCGCCGTCGGCGACCGAGTGCTTGACCATGGAGTTGCAGACGACGATCTGCGTGTTGGAGAGTTCGCCGCGGTTGAGCGGGAGGTGATCGTACTTGAGGGTGCGGGTGTTGAGCAGCAGCGCGTGACCGGCCCTGGCGGCGGTGATGGCGAACTGGTCCATGATGCCGCAGGGCGAGCCGACGTAGTCGTTCTCGGCGGCGCGGCAGAGGACGGCGACGTCTTCGAGCGGCATGGGGTGGCCGGCGATGGAGAGCAGCGCGTAGGCAGTGGCGACCTCCACCGACGCGGAGGAGCTGAGGCCGGCGGCGAATGGGACGTTGCCGCTGAGATGCAGACGGAAGGGGGCGAGATCGAGGCCGGCGAGCTGGAACTGGCGAAGGACGCCGACGGGATAGTCGCTCCAGTTGCCGATGGGGGCGGAGCGGTCGTCGCGCGGGAGCTCACGCAGTTCGGGGAAGAGGTCGCTGCCGAACTGGTATCCGCTGGAAGAGGACGGAGTGAGGGTGGCGCGGGTGTAGAAGGGGATGGCCATGGGCAGGACGTAGCCACCGGTGTAGTCGGTGTGCTCGCCGAGCAGGTTGACCCGTGCGGGTGCGACGAAGGTCGCAGGCTGGAGGTCGGACGCGGGAGAGTGAGTGGATGCGTGCAGTTGGTCCATGGAAGGTGACTCGCCAAAGCCAGTATACGGCAGGCACGTAAACGGTTGCATGGGTTGGCGGAAAAACGTTTCGGGTTGGGCTTTGGGGGGAGTGGTGCGTCTGACGTTCGCGACACACGTCGAGGCCGCAGGCACACGGATGAGCTGCACGAAATGCAGATTCCTCCGCTGCGCTGCGGAATGACAAACGTCACGCTAGGGGGCACTTCGGTGGCGGAGGCGGCGGCGAGCTGGTGGATGGCGAGCCAGGTCTGCTGGTAGGCGGCGATGGCGGCGGTGTTGGTGGTGCGGGTGTCGCGGACGGCGTCGAGGTAGTCGATCAGCGCGATGCCGCCGTGTTCGAAGGCGAACTGCGCGATGCTGAGCACGTCGGTGGTCTCGTCGAGGTAGCGCTGGGTGTAGCGGTCGGAGAGGCGCTTGGACTGGATGTAGTTGACCCAGGCCTGATCGACATCGGAGACGACCTGGTTGTGGGCGGCGGTGAGCGTGAAGCGCGAGGCTTCGGTCTGGAAGACGGAGGTCTGCTTGTTGCCCTGGTTGCGGTCGAAGAGGCGGAGCGGGATGGATATGGAGAAGCCGGCGGAGTTGTAGTAGCCGGAGCGGTCGTACTCGCCTTCGAGCGTGGGGTCGGTGGTGCCGTTGGCGTAGGCGAGCTTCTGGTTGGCCTCGGCGGCGGTGACAGCGAACTTTGCGGCAGAGTAGTCGGGGCGCTTGTCGATGGCGGCCTGGAGGAGATCGGCCTGCGACTGGGTGACGACGGGCGGGACGATGTCGCCGGTGATGTCGAAGTCGGTGGTGGGCGCGTCGATGCCGATGAGGGTCTGGAGCTGGTCGCTGGCCTGGCGGAGGGCGATGGTGCCGTTGGCCTCGTCGGACTCGAAGCTGGCGAGCTGGAGGTCGAGGCGCTCGTAGTCGATTTTGGCGAGGTCGCCGGCCTTGTAGCGGTCCTGGGCGATGTCGACTTCGTGCTGGTACTCGCGGAGGCTTTCGGTGGCGAGTTGCAGCGAGGCCTTGGCCATGAGCAGGTTGGTGAAGGCGGTCTTGACGGCGAGAAGAGTCTGGCGGGTAGCGTCCTGCAGCTGCGCTTCAGTCTGCGCGGTGGTGGCGCGCGCGCCGTCGAGCCGCCACTCGCGTTTGTTGCCGCGCTCGAAGAGGCGGGCGACCTGAAACGAGTAGGCCGGCGGGTTGCCCTGCGAGCCGTCCTGCGGCAGCGTGACGTTGGTGCCGTAGATGGTGAAGGTGGGATTCTGGCGGACGCCGGCCTGCAGCTCCTGGGCACGGACGGCGCGGAGGTTGCGTTCGGCCGCGAGCAGGGTGAGGTTTTTTGTGCGGGCGAGGTCGAGGACCTGCGCGAGCGTGTAGGCGCCGGGGCGCGCGGGGACCGGGGTGCGCGGGTCAGGCACGTGGATGGACGCGGCGTAATCGGTAGGCGGCTGCGTGGCAGTTGTTTGGGCGGCCAGCGGCAGGCAGAGCAGCAGCGATGCGGCGAAGAGTGTGGGACGGAGATGTGTGGTCGGGATGAACATGGATTCTGGACCTCAGCTCTCGAACTCGGCGTCGGGTTGGGGGAGCACGTCGGTGCTGCGGGCGACCCAGACGTAGAGGGTGGGGAGGAGAAAGACGCTCATGGCGAGCGCGCCCATGAGTCCGCCGACGATGACGATGGCGAA
>JAJZFE010000373.1 GCA_021798655.1 Acidobacteriota bacterium
GAGCTGGGCGCGGAAAATATTCGCGTGAACGCGGTGCTGCCCGGAGCCATCGCAACAGAACGTCAGCAGCGGCTGTGGCTCACGCCGGAGTACACTGCGGAGGTGCTCTCGCGGCAGGCGCTCAAGCGCCTGATCCAGCCCGAAGAGGTCGCGCGGCTCGTGCTGTTTCTCGCCGCCGACGATAGTGCCGCGATCACGAATCAGAGCTACGTCATCGACGGCGGGTTTGTGTAGGCGCTGCGGGCTCAGTCCAGGAAGCGGCTGGTGATGCCGCCGTACGCGTCGATGCGACGGTCGCGGAGGAACGGCCAGTGCTGCCGCGTGATCTCGACTTCCTTGCTGTCGAGGTCGGCGTACAAAATCTCTTCCTTGTCGTGCGAGGCTTTGGCGAGGATGCGGCCGAAGGGGTCGGCGATGAACGACCCGCCCCAGAACTCGATGCCGGAGTGCGGCGTGTGGTCGCCGGGGCCGGGCATCGACGCGCCGAGATGCTCCACGTCGCCGTGCTCGTGGCCCACGCGGTTCACCGCGCAGACGAAGACGCCATTCGCAATCGCGTGCGCGCGCTGGATCGTCTGCCACGCGTCGTACTGGCGCTCGCCGTACTCGGCCTTTTCGCTGGGGTGCCAGCCGATCGCGGTAGGGAAGAAGAGCGTCTCGGCGCCCTTCAGCGCTGTGACGCGCGCGCCTTCGGGATACCACTGGTCCCAGCAGACGAGCGTGCCGATGGGGCCGGCAGAGGTCCTCTGCGCGAGGAAACCGAGGTCGCCCGGCGTGAAGTAGAACTTCTCGTAGTACAGCGGGTCGTCGGGGATGTGCATCTTGCGATAGATGCTGGCGATGCTGTCGGGCGCGGTGCTGGTGTGGTCCAGAATGGCGGCGGTGTTGTGGTACAGGCCCGGCGCGCGGCGCTCGAAGAGGCTGGCGACGAGGACGATCTTGTGCTCGCGCACGACCTCGGCGAGTGCTGCGGTCGACGGCCCGGGGATGGACTCGGCGGTGCTGAACAGCGCGTGATCCTCGCGCTGGCAGAAGTATTGCGCGCGGAAGAGTTCGGGCAGGCAGATGAGCCTGGCACCGGCCTCGGCGGCCTCGCGCACACGGGCTACGGCCTTGGCGAGGTTGGCCTCGGTGGAAGGCTCACAGGACATCTGGATGAGGGCGACGCGGGTGGTTGGCATGTACTAAATCTCCAGGGTGGAAAAGAGGCCTTGCTTGCCGTACTGCAGAAGCCTGCGGTCGTGCGTACACAAGGTCAGGCCGTGGACTCGGGCCGTAGCGGCGATGACGCGATCCGCCGGGTCGCCATGGAAGTCTGCAGGCAGTTGTGCGATCTCAACAGCGATATCCGTGGTCAGATCAAGCGCCTGTGCGCCGACCTTTTCTTTCATCATTGAAAACCATGCGTTCAACGACATGCTCAGGTCAACGCGTTGCTTCCTGACCATGTTCGCCATCTCCATCAAGGTTATCGATGCGATGTAAATGTTCTGTTGCTGTACCGCAGCGGCGAGCCGGGTCTGCACGGCAGGCCGCCAGCCATCTCCGCGATCCGACCACCAGAGCCATGCGTGTGTGTCCAGCAGGATGCCGCTGGTCGTCATTGGTCGGAGTCCCAGGGTTCAGGATCGGCGGCAACGATGTCCCCGTGGATCTGGATGCGCCCTTTGAGGAAGCCGAACTCGACCTTGCGCGGGGACGAACGAATGGGCTCAAGGCGAGCCACAGGACGGCCCCGCTTGGTGATCGTGATCGGCGTGCGCTCATGGTCGACCTGGTCGAGCAAGGCCAGCAGATGCGTCTTGGCCGTCGCCGCGCTGACCGGCGATGGGGACGCATTGCGCTGTTTGCCTGGCTGAGACTTTGGAAGAGTCGCCATATAGTCACCTCGATATGACTATAGTAGAACTTCGTGGGCCCGGCTGCCAAGGGGGACTTGCATCGTCGCGCCGCCATGGGGTCCCTGGGCGACGACTCCGGGTTTGCAGATGCGGTGCGAGTCGATGAGGCAGCCAGGCGCTCAAATCCCGATTCGCCGCGTCGTGTATATGGAATTTATATGTCTCGTTCTGCTACTTTGGATAGTGACCCCGAAACGGTTGTTTGCGAACACGTCTGCGATACGAGCGGGTTTTGAGCGTCACTGCGGCAAGCTGATTTCTATCCAACACAAGCGGCAGCACTCTGCCTTTAGATGATCCGGCATAACCTGCCTGAAGAAAAGGAGCACCATGTCGAGCGAATTTCGCAATTTTCTTGAGTTGTCGTACGAGGAGCTGGAAGAGCTTAACCTGAAGGCCAAAGAGCAGCGCAGGAAGCGCGTCTCCATCGATGTGATCCGCGAGGAGCGTCTGGCCTACCTGAACGACACGCCCGGCATCAAGGCCGTGACCGTGCTCTTCTCCGATCTCGAAGGCCGTCTGCACATGCTCGACTACGACAAGAAGTTCCTGGTCAAGAGCTTTGACAATCTCACCTTCGATGGCAGCTCCATCCGCGGCTTTACGGCGCAGAAGGAGAGCGACCTGCGTCTCGGGCTCGACTGGAGCGCGTTCTACTGGGTGCCGGCCGACATCTTCGGCGCCGGCAAGGTGCTCATCTTCGGCGAGGTCATCGACAAGAACGGCAGCCACTACTCCGGCGATCTGCGCGGCGTGCTGAAGGACTACGCCGACTCGCAGTACAAGAAGAACGGCTACACGCTCAACGCGGCCAACGAGATTGAGGGCTTCCTCTTCGAGGGCATCGACGCCGAGCGCAACTACCCGCTGGTGGGCAAGTTCGACTACACCAACCAGGGCGGCTACTACCACTCGCTGCCGGGCGACCCGCTGCGCGAGTTCATCGACACCACCGCGGAGGTGCAGCGCGCGATGGGCTTCGAGAACGAGAAGGATCACCCCGAGGTCGCGCCCAGCCAGTTCGAGATCAACTATAGCTACGGCGACGTCGTCGCAGCCGCTGACCAGATTCAGCTCTACAAGCTGATCTGCCGTCAGGTGGCGACGCAGATGGGCATGACCGCGAGCTTCCTGCCCAAGCCGGTGACCGGCGTCAACGGGTCGGGCATGCACACCAACGTCTCCATCACCAAGGCCGGCAAGAACATCTTCTGGGACCCCAAGGGCGAAGAGAAGATCTCCAAGCTGGCGTGGACGTTTGTGGACAAGATTCTCACCCACGGCAACGACATCTGCCTGCTCTTCAACGCGAGCGTGAATAGCTATCGTCGTCTCGATCCGCACTTCGAAGCACCGAACCAGATCAAGGCTTCGGCCACGGATCGCGGTTCGATGGTGCGTATCCCGATCGGCAACGAGAAGTCGGCGCGCGTTGAAGTGCGCTCGGTGGGCCCGGATGCGAACCCGTACCTGGTGCTGTACACGGTCTTCAAGACCGGCCTGGACGGCAACCTGTCGAAGGTGAAGAACCTGCGCCAGGCCTCGCGCTTCCTGCCGGACAACATCTACACGGCGATCGAGGACTTCCGCAAGGCTGACTGGTGCGAGACGATGCTGGGTGCCGACGTGAAGGAGCGCTACGCTGAGTTGAAGCAGGCCTCTGCCGACCGCTGCCCGCGCCTGCTGGGTACGCAGATTAAGGCCTGCGAGATCCAGTTCCACCACGAGGTCTACAACCAGCTGCTTTGGGGCCAGTTCTAACGGGCCCTGTTCTCTGGCGATCACGAACAGCCGACCTTCGGGTCGGCTGTCCTTTTTTGACAAGCGAGATATGTCGTGCTACCTTGCCGCTATGATCGCTCATAGAGTCCTTCAGCGCGTTACGGGGTCGGTTATCCTTGCAAGCTTCCTTTCCGGGTGTTCCTACGGGGGAGCTGCAAACACTGCAACAACTACGACCACGCCGCCTGTAAGTTATGCGGATCACCTGACTGGAAAATGGCTGCTGCTCGGACAGATGCCGACCTACTTTGACGCTACGAGCAACACCGCGACAAACGTGGCGGTCAGCTTTCAGGTGAGCGGGACAAGCATCACCGGTTCGGCCAACATACAAGGCCCATGCAGCACGGGCGGCAGCTTCGGAGAGGGTTTTGTCGGAGCGATCAGCGGCACGGTGGCGGCGGACGGCACCTTCACTGCCGGATTTACCTCAAACTCAGGCAACATTCAAACACTGACGATCACAGGTACGGCTCCGTCGAGCGCTCAGGAAAGCTGGAATGGAAAGCTCACTCTGAACATTACGAACAGTCCGTCGCTGTGTCCCGCTAGCATCGCCAGCTCGTTTACTGCGACCGCTGTGCCTCAGGTGTCAGGGACATTCACCGGGTCTGGACCACTCCTCTCATTTGCGGGTGCGACGGCGAAGCCACCTGCCGCGGGGTCAATATACTCCGTCAGCACCGACCTGTCACAATCCGGGCCTGCTGATGCGCCACTCACCGGCGTCATCCAGATGACCGGCATTCCGTGCTTCACGCGCGGCACCACCAGCTCGTTGATCGGAAGCACGGTGGAGGACAATGTCATCATCGGGGACTACACGATGGAGGACGGAGCCTCAGTCCTTCTGTTGGCGACCATCAACAATACCGCCGATACGCAACTGTCTGTTGCGGTGTTTAACGTGAGCGGCGACAGTTGTGCCGGCAATTACTACTTTACGACGGGCGCATCAAATTCGCTTTTGCTGAACCGCTAACGACCCCTGCGGAGTGAGACCAGCGAACACTCGGTCTCGCTGCGTATAGGGTCGCAGAGGGTGCGATTTCAGGGGTGTGGGGCAGCGTAGTGATGGGCGGGTGTCAATCGCGTTGCCGGTAGCGGATGAGCAGGTTAAACCCGAGTATGCCGCAGATCAGCAGGCAGATGGGAGCATCTCCAAGAAGGTGCGGGTCGTCTCGACGATCGACTACTACCTGCTGAACTGAGCGCGCATAGGCAGCGGCCGGAGGCGCGGTGCGCCCATGCGATAAACGCTCACGGTGTCGAATATCGTGCTGCTGCCAGAACGCGCAAACGTATCATGGATGGTGACGAAGGGCGGCGCGGTCACGCGTCTGGAAGTGCTTCGTTCATCACCAGGAGATAAATGCGATGCGTAAGAAGG
>JAJZFE010000493.1 GCA_021798655.1 Acidobacteriota bacterium
CCAACATCCCCTGCCTCCAGGCGAGATCTCCGGAACCGTCTCCGGACAGTGGGGCTTCGATTCCTTTACCGGCCCCACCGTCCTCCTCCAGAAGGCCCCCGGCACCGGCTGGAAGCTCATCTCCGACGCCCCGCTAATCGCCGGACACGAGAACCACGTCCTGCTCACCGCCAATGGCACCGCCTGCGTCGACTCCATCACGCTGGACGGCTCGCCAGCCAGCCAGCCCTCCAGCCAATCCGAAATCCACTGGAAGCTGGGCGATGCTCTCAATACCGAGACTCCGAACACCGTTGATCTCACCCTCCCCCTCAAAGCCGTCAACCCCGGGGCCCTCCACATCGCCGTCCACCAGTTCGGCGAATCCACCCCCGCCATCGTCACCGCCCAGACCTTCTCCGAGCCAGCCACCATCTCCCAGGTCCACCTCCACGCGGCCGACACCATCGCCACTCTCACCGGAACCAACCTCGATCAGGTCCAGCAGATGGCCATCGACAATCTCATCTTCACCCCCGCAACCCTACCCGCTACAGACGCCGACACCGCCCCAGCCGCACCCACATCCACCGACGAGCTGCGCCTCAGCCTCGCACCCGGCCTAGCCGCACCCAAGCTCCACCCAGCTGAAAAACTCACCGCCCACATCACCCTCCGCGACGGCCGCGTCCTCTCCCTCCCGCTTACCGTCGAGCCCTCACGCCCTTACGTCACCATGCTCAACCGCAACCTCGTCCAGCCAGCAGACCTCCCCCTCCACCTCGCCAACGATCTTGACCTGCCCCTCACCCAGCAACTCACCTTCTCGCTTAAGTCCACCGCACCCTTCCCCCGCGCAGGCAAGATCGAGATCGCCAGCCCCGACGGCTCACTCCAGACCATCCTCACCGTCCCCTCGGGCTCACTGGTCCTGCAGAACCCCCACACCATCCTCGCCACCCTCAATCCCCTCAAGGCCTTCGGCGCCTCCGCCTTCGGTCCTCTCCGCCTCCGTGCTCTCGCCCCCGACGGCACCCCCGGCGACTGGCTACCCCTAGCCACCCTCGTACGCCTGCCCTCCCTCACCAACATCCGCTGCACCCCCGACCCAGCCGCGACCTGCACCCTCCTCGGCTCCGATCTCTACCTCATCGACACCATCGCCGCTGATCCCGACTTCACCGCCCCCATCACCGTCCCCGACGGCTTCGTCAGCAACTCCATCGAACTCCCCCGCCCCGCCAGCGCACCAGCCACCCTCTCCAGCACCCGACCCGCCACCATCCTCCTCTACCTCCGCCTCCGCGACGACCCCGCAGCAGCCAACACCATCACCCTTCCCATCCTCCCCCAGCCACCCGATCTCGCACGCGGAAACGCCCAGCCGAAGCCGGGCGCCTCCTCCAACGATCCTGTCCACTGATCGTTTACTTCACCACTTCTTCCCCTCGCAGATCGATCTGCACCTTGCTGTGCTTCACGCTATACGTAAAGTAGATCACCAGGCCGATCAGCAGCCAGCCCACCACCACCACCTTGGTCAGCGTAGGCAGCGTCCAGATCAAATATAGCGCGCTCAGAATTCCCAGAATCGGAACCAGCGGCACCAGCGGCGTACGGAACGGACGATGCAACTCCGGACTCCGCCGCCGCAGTATCCACACGCCAGCGCACACAATCGCGAACGCCAGCAGCGTCCCCATGTTCACCAGTTCGCTCAACTTGTCGATCGGCAGCACCGCCGGCATAAACGCCACAATCGCGCCAACCACAATGTTCGAGATCCACGGCGTGCGGAACTTCGGATGGATCACTCCAGCCCACTTCCACAGCAGTCCATCCCGCGACATCGAGAAGAACACCCGCGACTGACCCAGCAGCATCACCAGCATCACCGTGCCCAGCCCGAACACTGCGCCAATCTTCACCATGATGCTGCCCCAGCGCACCCCCGTCACGTCAATCCCAACCGCCACCGGATCGGCAACATTCAGAGCCTTGTAGTTCACCAGCCCCGTCAGCACCCCCGACACCGCAATGTACAGAATCGTGCACACCACCAGCGAACCCAGTATTCCGATCGGCATATCCCGCTGCGGGTTCTTCGCCTCCTGCGCTGCCGTCGACACCGCATCGAACCCGATATACGCAAAGAAGATGGATGCCGCACCCGCCGAAATACCCGCAATCCCGAAGTTCCCATGCCCATCGCTCGGCGGAATGAACGGCGTCCAGTTCGCATGAGCATGCTCCGGATGATGCACCAGAAACCAGCCCCCCAGAGCCAGAAACACTCCCACTATGCCCAGCTTCACAATCACGATCGCGGTATTCAGGTTGGCCGACTCCTGTATCCCGCGAACCAGCACCGCGGTCACAATCGCAATCGCCAAAAATGCCACCAGGTTGAACACCCCAGCCACGTGCGGCAGAGTACTCACATCCACCCCCGCAGGCACCGCCGCCAGTTGCATCCAGCGATCATGGTAGTTGTACAGAATCATCCCCGGCGTCGTCGTCAACTGCGGCGGCAGATGGATATGAAAATCCTGCAGCAGCCCCACGAAATATCCGCTCCACCCCGAGGCCACCGTGGCCGCACCAAACGCATACTCCAGCACCAGGTCCCAGCCGATAATCCAGGCCACAAACTCACCCAGCGTCGCATACCCATACGTGTACGCCGAACCCGCAATCGGTATCAGCGACGCAAACTCCGCATAGCAAAGCCCCGCAAACGCACACGTAATACCCGCCACGATAAAGCTCAGCATCACCGCAGGCCCAGCATGTTTCGCCGCCGCCTGCCCCGTCAACACAAAAATTCCCGCGCCTATAATCGCGCCAATCCCCAGCGTAATCAGATTCAACGGACCCAGTGCTCGCTTCAGCCCGCCTTCTTCATTCGCCGCTTCATTCATTAGCTTCGACATCGGCTTGGTAGCCATCAGTTTGAACATCGAGTCAGATACTCCCTTTTCGAACAAATCATGAATTCAAGCCTGTGCCACGGCTCCACGCTGAGATCGCGACCACATCCAGTACACCGGAACGCCCAGCAAAACCAGCAGCAATCCCGGCCAGGTGTATTGAGGTTTGTAACGCAATAGTACTGCACTAATCCACATCGCCATCACGATATACAACCCCGGCAACACCGGATACCCCAGCGCTTTATACGGTCGAACTGCATCCGGCCGCGTCCGCCGCAGCACAAATAATCCGCCGATCGTCAGCATGTAGAAGATCAACACCGCAAAAATGACATAGTCCAGCAACTGCCCATAGCTCCCCGAAAGACACAACAAGCACGTCCAGCCCCACTGCACCCACAGCGAGTTCACCGGCGTCTTGCTCTTCGCGCTCAGCTTGCCCACCGACTTGAAGAACAACCCATCCTGGCTCATCGCGTAGTACACTCGCGCCCCCGCCAGCAGCATCCCGTTCACACACCCAAACGTCGAAACCAATATCGCCGCCGCCATCAGTTTCGCGCCAATCCCCGCAAACGCGCTCTCCATCACCGCCGTCGCCACCCGGTCCTCCGACGCAAACTGAATCCCCCGCCCTACAATCGTCGTCGCACCAGCATCACCAGCCAGCGGAAGCACACTCAAATACACAAAGTTGCACAGCACATACAGCAGCAGCACCACCCCCGTCCCAATCGCCAGCGATAGCGGCAGATTGCGCTTAGGGTTCCGAATCTCCCCCGCCGTAAACGTCACGTTATTCCACGCATCCGAGCTGAACAGCGATCCCACCTGCACCACCGCCACCACCGTAAACAACCCAACATACGCCGTCGGCCCACCCACACCCACCTGCACCGCATGTACTGTATGCCACCCCGCACCCGACCAGAACGCATGCCACCCCACCCCAAAGTTCGCCGCCACCGCCGTCGCATTCTTCGCCAGCAGTCCCACCAGCACCACTCCAGCCAGTGCCAGCACCTTCGCCGAAGTAAACACATTCTGCACCGCCGCACCCATCCGCACGCCCAGCGTATTCAGAATCGTCAGTAGCGTAATCACCACAATCGCTGCCAGATTGGCCGTATTCAATCCAATGTCCATATTCCCCAGCACCATCGGACCCACCGGCCACGCCGGAACATGCCCAATATGCCACAGCCAGTGCTGCCCGCTTACGCTCGGAAAAAATACCCCCAGAAACTTCCCAAATGCCACCCCCACCGCAGCAATCGTCCCCGTCTGGATCACCAGGAACAGCGTCCACCCATACAAGAATCCCCACAACGGCCCCAACGCCTCCCGCAGATACACATACTGCCCGCCCGCCTTGGGCATCATCGCCGCCAGCTCCCCGTAGCTCAGCGCCCCGATAATCGTCATCACCGCCGTCACCAGCCACGCCGCAATCAGCAGCGCCGGAGACCCCAGCGAACGAGACATATCCGCCGACACAATAAAAATCCCCGACCCGATCATCGACCCCATCACGATCGCCGTCGCAGAAAACAGCCCCATCCCCTGCACAAACTGCGGTGCGGCCTCACCCGCCACACTCACCTCCGTCGCCTCAGCCACGCACCCTCCCACCAAACGCTCTTCCTTCGCCCAAGACGTAGAACCTGCTTTCCCGTCGCTTATCCTGTCCGTCTGTTCTACCGTAATTTTTCGAGAAAGTCTCCCACCACCTGCGCTACCGACTCCCCCTCCACAAACAACCCGCTAATCACCGCCACCGAGTCCGCACCAGCCTCCAGCACACTCCGCGCATTCTCCCGCGTAATCCCGCCAATCGCCACCAGCGGCTTGCCCGTCAGCACCCGTGCCCGCCGCACTCCCTCCAGCCCCACCACCGCCTCTGCATCCACCTTCGTCCCCGTCGCAAACACCGGCCCAATCGCCACATAGTCCGCGCAGCCCGCCTCCGCCGCAACCACCTGCGCCTCCGTATGCGTAGACACTCCAATCACCCCACCCAACCCCATCACCCGCCGAACATCCTCCGGCGAAACATCCCCCTGGCCCACATGCACCCCACCAAACCCAGCCAGCAACGCCAGATCGGCGCGGTCATTCATCACCAACCGACACTCACTCCCCGCGAACACCTCGCGCAGCA
>JAJZFE010000042.1 GCA_021798655.1 Acidobacteriota bacterium
TCCACCTGCGGTCGCTGGGCTACACCATCGTGGCGCGGCGGTGGCGATCGCCGCGGGCGCGGGGTGACCTAGACCTTGTCGCGTGGGACGGTGCAACGCTGGTGGTCTTCGAGGTGAAGAGCCGCAGAGCGCGCGGGCTTGCGCCAGCCGAGATGGCCGTCGACGCGGCCAAGCAGGAGATGCTGCGCAAGATGGCTGCAGCGTATCTGCGACAGATACCGAAGCTGCATCGGCCGGCGGTGCTGGTGCGGTTTGACGTGCTTTCGGTGTACTTCGACGGCGCTGAGCCGGTGTTCGAGCACCATCGCGATGCGTTTGAGCGCGAGTCTCCGTATCGCCGCTGGCGCTGATACCGAGGGCAGGCATCCGAAACGGACCCGCGCGGTGTCTATAGTAGTGAGAGAGAGGAACCTCCGCTGTGACCCTGCTGAACGCCCCCGCTTACGACCCGACCCGCGACAACCGCAACCGCAACATTCTCCTCGGCTTCTTTGGCCTGTTGGTGCTGCTCGGCCTGCTGACGCTGGCCGGCTATGTGGCTGGCCACGGCTGGCTGTTCTCCAACCTGGGCTATGAGCATCGCGTGAACCGGTTCTTCGACGCGCTGCAGGACAAGGACTACGCCGGGGCCTACGGCATCTACAACGCCGATCCGGATTGGCAGCAGCATCCGCAGCGCTACACGGACTATCCGCTGGCGCGGTTTACCGACGACTGGACGACGCACAGCCCGGTCGCTGCGCCGATCACCTGGCACCATGTGGACATCTCGCGCACCGACGGCAGCGGCATGTTCGGCAGCGGCGTGATCGTGGCGGTCCGCATCAACGGCGATCACCCGATCTTTATGTACGTGAACCGCAAAGACAAGACGATGACCTGGCCAGCGATCCACGAGCTACAGTACAAGTACAACCCAGGCAGCTAGGGGGCACCCCCCACGGCTGGAAGCCTCGATCTTTAGAATGATGCACTTAGGCCGCTTATGCCTTGCAAAATATTCATTCCAAGGCACTTGCTGGCATAATATTCATTCGATGGAGGTTAGCGGCGCGCTGTAGGTAGAGCGGCTGCAGCGGCTGCCGGCTGTTCACGCGTGCTCCGGTGCCTGTGATTGCCCCTACTTCCAGTATAGAAGGTGCAGGCATTCAACTATGTTTTTGTTTTTCGGGGTGCAAGTGGATTGATTTGTGTTGGTTACGGGCTTCGCGTGCCGCGTCGGGGGTTGACATCGCGGATTTGCGCGGGAATTTCACGAAGAAAAGTTTGAGGGGCCGATGCTCAGGCTGCCAGGTCGCGTTCGACGGCGAGGCGAAGGCCCATGGCCTTGAGAATGGCGGTGAGGCTGGTGAGCGAGGGGTTGCCCTGGTCGGAGAGTGTGCGGTAGAGCTGCGTGGGGTTCAGGTTGGCCTTCTCGGCGATGGCGGTGACACCGCCGAAGGCCTTGGCCATCTGGCGAAGAGCGATGAGGAGTTCGCCGGGTTCGCCGTCGGCGAGAATCTGGTTGAGGAGATCTACGGCTACCTCAGGCTCCTCCTGAAAGAGTTCGACGACCGAGTTTTCGTGACTGCGGTCAGGTGGGTGGATGTCTTCAATTGCCATGCGCTCGCTCCTTCTGTCGGCTCTGCCAGTCTTTCCAATACTCGCAAGCCCGCTCAATGTCAGCGGTCTGGGTTCCCTTGTCGCCACCACAGAGGAGAAGAACGACCCGATCTCCGTCTGTGGCATAGTAGACTCGATAGCCAGGACCGAGGCTGAGACGAAGCTCGGAGACGCCCTCTTTCAAATACTTGTGGTCACCGAAGTTGCCATCTTCAATGCGGTTGATGCGCCGTATGATCGCAGCTTTGGCGGTGGTGTCGCGTAATCGATTTCGCCACTCTGCGAATACATCTCGACCGCTTGAGTTGACGTAGTTCCTAACTTCGTACACTGCTTGATTTTCGTTTATCGACGAAACGGTGTCAAGGTTGTGATGCGACTGGCCAAGGAGTTTTATGTCAGGCCTTCAGCCCTCTGGATTCTGGTGTCGCGCGAACCCTCGCCGTTGCCCTGAGTTGCGATATGTCGCACCGCTGGCGCTGGAGGTGCGGGGCGAGTGGGCGGTTTGCGGCCCACGCCTGCAAGGGAAGAAGGGTGTGCCTGGAGCACCTAGCTTCCTGCGAACCCACATCTCAAAAGCGAGATGTGGGGCACCCATTTTCTTGATGAGTTGGAGGTGGGTCACCCGCCTACACCCCATTCACTCTCTCGTTGCTAATGCCACTTGTTCCAGTTCGAATCGTCTTCTGTTTCCAATCCGCTTCGCATTCTGGCTTTTCTTTCATCGCGAAGTGTCTGAACGAATTTCAGTTCTCGGATTAAGTGGGTAGCTTGAACGCTGCTGACATCAAAGCATAGTGTCGCACCGGTGAAATGGTGATCGATTGTTTCAAGTGTCCGATCAATCGCATTAATAGCTTCACTAACCGAGGCTCGGCTTGCGCTCTTTAGTTGATTTGCTTGCTTGTCGAGAAGGTGTTGGTAATCCCAATGAGCGATGTGTCTATTTCTCCAGTCGCGAGCAAACGCCGTCTTGGTCTGCACTTCAGTAATACTTTCACTTAGCCCACCAATCGTCTGACCGGGCACCAGAGACGCCAAAAGAGATAACGCAAGCGGCTTCTTGCCGCCAGCAATTCTGAGTGGATCACAAAACTTTGCGAGATCTAACAAGATGCCTTCGAAAAGGGCATCCTGAATGACTTTGAAAAGCTGAGGTGCTGTGCGATTCATTATGTCGAACTCTTCCTGCGACTTTCCAAAGAGTTCGCAGTAATATCCCCACCGAATATGCAGTTGTACGCAACGATTCCAGAGCAGGTGGTATGCCGCGCCCAGCTCTTTACCCATAGCTTCCTGATACTTAAGCCGTAACTCTTGATATGTAGGCATCGCTCATGAAACCTTACTTGATGTCCTTCCAGTTCTGGCCTACGCCGACTTCGGCGACGATGGGGACGGTGAATTGTGCGGCGGATTCCATCTCGTGTTTGACGAGGGTCTGCATCTCTTCGGCTTCGGCGGGGAGGACGTCGAAGAGGAGTTCGTCGTGGACTTGCAGGGTCATCTGCGAGCGGAGGTTGCGGCGGGTGATCTCGGCGTCGATGCGGAGCATGGCGAGCTTGATGAGGTCGGCGGCGGTGCCCTGCAGTGGCGTGTTGATGGCTGTGCGCTCGGCGAAGCCGCGCTGGTTGGGGTTGCGCGAGCCGATGTCGGGGATGGGGCGGAGGCGGCCGAAGGCGGTCTTGACGTATTGGTCGTGGCGGACTTGTTCGAGCGTCTTGTCGATGAAGGTCTTTATGCCGGCGTAGCGCTCGTAGTAGGTGTCGATGTACGCCTTCGCTGTCTTCTGGTCGATACCGAGCTGCGCGGCGAGGCCAAAGGGGCTGATGCCGTAGACGATGCCGAAGTTGACGGCCTTGGCGCGGGCGCGGGTCTCCTTGTCGATCTGGTCGGGCGCGATGCCGAAGACCTCGCTGGCGGTGAGGGTGTGGATGTCCTTGCCGGTGCGGTAGGCGTCGAGCAGCAGAGGGTCCTGGGAGAAGTGGGCCATGAGGCGTAGCTCGATCTGGCTGTAGTCGGCCGACATCAGCAGGTTGCCCTCCGCGGCGATGAAGGCGGCGCGAATCTCGCGGCCGACGGCGGTGCGAACGGGGATGTTCTGCAGGTTGGGATTGACGGAGCTGAGCCGGCCGGTAGCGGTGCCGACCTGATTGAACGTGGTGTGGATGCGGCCGTGCGCGTCGGCGAGCAGAGGCAGCGCGTCGAGGTAGGTGCCCTTGAGCTTCTGCAGCTGGCGGTGTTCGAGGACGAGCGCGGCGACCTCGTGGCCGGGGAGATCGGTCTTGAGCGCGAGGTCTTCGAGGACGTCCTGCGCGGTGGAGATGGCCTTGCCTTTGCCGCGGACGGCGGGCTGCGGAAGACCCATGCGGTTGAAGAGCACGTCGCCGAGCTGCTTGGGCGAGTTGACGTTGAAGCGGTGCGGCGAGTCGGGCGTGCCGGCGATGGCGTAGATCTTTTCGGCGAGGTCGTCGATGGTGACGGCGAGGCGCGAGCTCATGGCGCGGAGCTGGTCCGCGTCGATGCGGACGCCGGCCTCTTCCATGCGGAGGAGGACGGGGACGAGTGGGAGGTCGAGGCGTTCGTAGACTTCGGTGAGTGTGGAGTCGGGGTTGAGGGCGGGTGTTACGAGATCTTGCGAGCCCACCTTAGCCGACGATGAAGCTCCCGGCGAAGATGCGGCACGCGGAGTCGCGGCCGAGAGGATGGCCTTGTCGGCGAAGAGCATGTCGACGGTGACGGCGCCGCCGAGCGCGGGATCGTCGGTGGGGGTGGCGTGTGGGGTGATGGCTTCGTTGAGCTGCTGGTGGAGCGTGGCGGCGAGGCGCGCGATGGCGGCGGCGGCTTCGGGGAGGCGCCTGGGGTCGGCGGGGTTGTCCTTCGTCGGCTGATGCTTGAGCGCGATGGAGGTGGTGCGCGCGGCGATGTCGGGCAGTGAGTGCGAGGCGTGCGTGGGGTTGAGGAGGTAGCTCTGCAGCATCACGTCGGTGATGGGGCCGGCGAGCGTGATGTTGTGCGGCGCGAGTGCGCGGAGGATGGCCTTGAGGTCGTGGACGAGCTTGGGCAGCGTGGGGTCGGCGAGCGCGGCGCGGAGGGCGGGGTCAGCGAGGGTGGCGGCGAGGGCGTGACTGGGTGTGACGGCGAGGCCGAGAGTGAGAGCTTCGGCATCGTGCGAACCCGCCTTCGCCTGCGATGAAGCCGAAGGCGACGATGGGGCACCCAGATCGGAAGGCGCGCTGAAGAGGGACATGGTTTCGGCGGGTGGGGGCTCGGGGGCTTCTTCGGTTGTGGCTTCGGCGTCGGCTGTGGTTTCGAGGGGAGTGGCGGCGTCGAGTGCGAGGGCGAGGCCGCAGGGGAGCCGTTTTGCGTCGGGTATCCAGTTTTCAGTTTCCGGTTTCCGGTCGAGCGGTAGCCGGGCTTCGGCGAGGAGGGCGGTGATTTCTGCGGCGGTGGGCTTGAGG
>JAJZFE010000510.1 GCA_021798655.1 Acidobacteriota bacterium
CCTCCCGGACCCGCAGACCGCCCTCACCCGCGCAGGCTTCCGCCGCATCGCAAGCCACCAGCGCCTGGGCGGCCTGCTCTACACTGAACTCTGGCAGCACCGCTAAAATAGAATCACCCCCGGCCCCAAACCAAGCACCAGCCACCTCACCCCTAACCCTCACCTCTCACCTCTCGCACCTCACATCTCACATCTCGTATCTCTCATCTCGTATCTCTCATCTCGTATCTAGCATCTAGCACCTAGAACCTAGCACCTAGCACCTAGCACCTAGAACCTAGCCCCTACCCCATGAATCTCTACATCCTCCGCCACGCCAGCGCCGGCCTCCGCCGTCCCAATCCGCTCCTCGACACCAAGCGTCCGCTCGACAAGGACGGCAAGGCCCAGTGCCTCCAGCTCGCCCACGTCCTCAACGCCATGAAGATCAGCTTCGACCTCGTCGTCTCCAGCCCGCTCAAGCGCAGCCTGCAGACCGCGCAGCTGGTCGCCACCGAGACCGGCTTCGAGCAGGGCATTCTCATCTCCACCGCGCTCGCCCCCGCCGGCACCTTCGCCCAGTTCCAGCGCCTGCTCCGCGACTGCGAAGCCTACGAGAACGTGCTCGTCGTCGGCCACAACCCCACCCTGACCCAGTTCCTCGGCCAGCTCCTCGCCGGCCCTGCCCCCACCGCCGCACCGACTGCCGCCGTCCCCGGCATCCGCCTCCGCAAAGGCTCCCTCGCCCGCATCAGCCTGCAGCGCGGCCCCGCCGTTCTGCAGAGCCTCATCGACCCCCGCATCGTCCGCGCGCTCTATGCCACCTCGACAAAGAGCTCGCGCCGAAAGACCTCGCGGAAGTAAGGCGCTTCTTTCTTCAGCGCCCATGCCTCCAGGTCCGCCCGGCCCCGCGGCGGCAGCAGCTCCAGCAGCACGCGCTTGGCAAACACCTTGATCCGCAGCTTCATCGCCGCCGTCGCGCGGTCCTGGTTCAGCGCCTGCGCCAGCCGCAGCAGCACCACCGCCCGTTGAATGTGCACGTGCTCCTCCATCGGCACCGCGCGCATCGGCCGATCCATCGGCTCCGGCCGGCTCTTGCCCAGGTACCGCGCAATCGCCGCCACAATCGCCCGCTGCTCCGGCGAAAACCCGAAGATCTCCGAGTTCGCAATAATGTACTGCGTGTGCCGATGGTGTCCCTGGTGGTTCATGAACTTGCCCACCTCCTGCATCATCGCCGCCGCCCGCAGCCACAGCCTGTACTCCGCCGGCAGCTCATGCACCTGCGTCAGGTGGTCGAACAGCATCTCCACGTGCTCGCACTCCGGCTCGGCCTTCTTCGGGTCAAAGCCGTACCGCTTGCACACCTCCAGCACGCCCTCCCACCGCTCGTGCTCCATCGTGCGATGCGCGCTGGCCCGCGTGTCCACGTCCGCCAGCATCTGCTCCAGCACGCCGTCCCGCAGCCCCAGCGGCGAGTACCGGAATCCCTTCAGCTGCAGCCGCTCCAGCAGCGTCGCATACACCTGCGCGCCGCCCATGATAATCTCCGACCGCTTCGGCCCGATCCCCGGCACCGCCGCGCGCTCCGCATTCGTCAGCTTCAGCAGCCGGTCCGCAATCTTCCGCACCGAGGCCGTATCCGCCTCCAGGATCTTCACGCTGCGAATCGCCTTCTTGCTCACCGTCTTCTTCCCGACGGTCTTCTTCCCCACTGCCTTCTTCGCCGCGCCGCCAATCTCCACCCCCGCCGCCAGCGCCGCGCTCGCCTCTGCCAGTGCCGACGCCGTACCCGACGTCGCAATCACCGCCGTCACCTTCGGCAGCCCCAGCTTCCGCTCCCCCCGCCGCAGCTCGCGGTCGATAAACTTCCGCAGCCGTGCCACGTCCTCCTTCGACGGCGGATCGCTCTGCGCCAGAAACTCCTGCTGCAGCCGCACCGCCCCCAGCGGCAGGCTCACCATCTGCTTGATCCGCCCGCCGTCCGACACCGTCACCTCGCAGCTTCCGCCGCCCAGGTCGATCAGCAGGCACCGCCCCCGCGCTCCCGGCTCCATCGTCGTCACGCCCAGGTGGATCAGCCGTCCCTCCTCCAGCCCCGAGATGATGTCCACCGTCCACCCCGTCGACGACTTCACCCACGCCCGAAACGCCTCCGAGTTCCGCGCATCCCGCATCGCGCTCGTCGCCACCACCCGCACCCGGTCCACCACCTGCGACTGCACCGTCTTCTGAAACCGCTTCAGCGCGCGAATCGTATTCGCCATCGCCTCCGGCGAGATCACGCCCGTATCGAACACGCTCTCGCCCAGCCGCGTCACCTCGCGGTCTTCGTGCAGAATCTTCAGCCGGTGCTGCTGCACCGAAGCGATCGCCAACCGGCAGGAGTTCGACCCGATATCGATAGCCGCAAACGTAGGCATAGCACTTCCTCTGCACAAAACTTTCGTGTCTGCACCACCATACATCCTCGCCATCCCTCCTTCGCCGCCAGTAATCCACAGAGGTTCGTTATCCTTGAGAGCAGGCAGAACCGCGCCAGCCAATCTATGGGAATCACCGCCGAGCATCCGACGCCACACCGCCTCCGCGCCAACGCCGCCTCGCGCTGGCCGCTGTCGCACGTCGTGCTGCTGCTCTGCCTCTGGCTCGCCATCTTCGTCGCCGCCCTCCACGGCCCGCCGCTGCTCGACGACGCCGACGCCACCCACGCCCAGGCCGCACAGGCCATGCTCCACACCGGCGACTGGGTCACGCTCCACGTCGACGGCATCCGCTATCTCGAAAAGCCGCCGCTCCCCTACTGGATCGCCGCCGCCAGCCTCGCGCTCTTCCCCGCGCATCCGGCCTTCGCCATCCATCTCCCGCTCGCGCTCACCGTGCTCGCTCTCGCGCTCCTCGGCTACGCGTGGTCGCGCCGCGTCTTCGGATCCACCGCCGCGCTCTACACCGGCCTCTTCACGCTCACCGCTGCGGGTGTCTTTCTCTTCACGCGCATCTTCATCCCCGACGCGCTCCTGTCCCTGCTCCTCGCCCTCGCTCTCTACCTCTTCCAGCGCGCACTGGACGCCAACGCACCCCGCCGCAGCGCCTACGCCATGTGGGCCACCGTCGCCCTCGCCGTGCTCGCCAAGGGACTCATCGCTCCCATCTTTCTCGCCGCCCCGGCACTGGCCTACCTGCTCCTCACCGGCCAGCTACCTCGCTGGCGTCGCCTCCGCCCCTTCACCGGAGTGCTCCTCTTCCTCGCCATCGCCGCGCCCTGGCACATCCTCGCCGGCCTGCGCAACACCGGCAGCCTCGGCGGCTTCGGCTTCGCCCCCGGCCACGGCTTCTTCTGGTTCTACTTCGTCAACGAGCACCTCCTCCGCTTCCTCGGCCGCCGCATCCCCCGCGACTACAACAAGCTCCCCGCCGTCCTCTACTGGTCTCTGCACCTCGTCTGGCTCTTTCCCTGGAGCCTCTTCGCACCCACCGCGCTGCTCCTCGCCTGGCGTCGCCGCTCCGCCCTTCGCACCCTCCGCAACGCCACCCCCGCGCAACACACCGCACTCCTCCTCGGCCTCTTCTCCGCCTTCGTCCTCGTCTTCTTCTCCCTCTCCACCAACCAGGAGTACTACACCTTCCCCGTCTACCTCCCGCTCCTGATGCTGCTCGCCGCTTCACTCGCCCGCACGCAAACTGCACACACCGACGCCCCGCTCCGCCGCTGCCTCACCTTCGCCTTCGCCGCCTTCTTTGTCCTCGGACTCGCCATCTCCGTCGCCCTCGCCTGGGGCCTCTGGACCGCGCGCCACCTCCCCTTCGTCCCCGACATCGGCGCTCTCCTCGCCCATCGCGGTGTGGGCGACTACACCCTCTCCATGTCCCACTTCTTCGACCTCACCGGCCCGTCCTTCGCCGCCCTCCGACTCCCCGCCACGCTCGCCGCGCTCGCCTTCGCCCTCGGCCCCGCCCTCGCCGCGTGGCTCCATCATCGCCGGCGCAACCACTCCGCCATCCTCGCCATCGCCCTCACCAGCGCCACCTTCCTCATCGCCGCGCACATCGCCCTCGTCCGTTTCTCCCCCATGCTCTCCTCCGCCGACTTCGCCCAGACCATCCAGGCCCTCGATCAACAACACCGCATCGCGCCCGACTCCCAGGTCCTCCTCTTCGGCGACCAGGCCTACGGCTCTTCCATCCCCTTCTACCTCCGCCAACCCGTCTATTTAGTGGCCGGCCGCAGCACCTCCATGCTCTTCGGCAGCACCTTCCCCGACGCCCCGCCCCTCTTCCTCACCCCGCAACAACTCCAGTCCACCTGGGCACACGGCCCCCGCAAGATCCTCTTCGTCCCCCTCGAACTCCGCGACCAGGTCGATCAGCTCCTCGGCTCCCACAAACTTCTCCTCCGCGAAACCTCCGGCAAGGCCCTCTTCACCGACCGGCCCCTCGACTCTCCCGACTCCCCCGATTCCATGAAAGCCCCCCAATGAACGCCCCCTCCAGCACCACCCCCCACACCGCGCCCACCCGCCTCTGGCGCGTCTCCTCGCTCGTCCTCATCACTCTTCCCTGGCTCGTCCTCCAGCTCGGCGGCCTCTTCCGCCCCGGCCTCCTCGACGACGTCGACTCCATCTACATCCAGGTCGCCCGCGAGATGCTCCAGCGCCACGACTTCGTCACCCCCACCATCGACGGCATCCGCTTCTTCGACAAGCCGCCCCTCATGTACTGGATGGCCGCCGGCTCCATGCACCTCTTCGGCGTCCACGACTGGGCCGCGCGCCTGCCCCTCGCCCTCGGCGTCCTCGCCCTCCTCTTCGCCGTCTACGCCCTCGGCATCCGCCTCTACGCCACCATCTCCCCCAACGCCGCCCCCGACCGCGCCGGCCTCTACGCCGCCCTCGCCCTCGCCACCTCCCTCGGCCCCTACCTCTACACCCGCTTCTACATCCCGGACATCCTCATCGCTCTCTGGATGACGCTCTCCGTCCACCTCTTCCTCATCGCCCTCGACCGCCTCCGCGACGGCCGCGCCACCCTCGTCCCCATGCTCGGCTTCGCCGCCGTCATGGCCCTC
>JAJZFE010000375.1 GCA_021798655.1 Acidobacteriota bacterium
ATATTCTGGCGTCGTGCATCAACGAGAGCAATGCGACGGCATACCCGCCGATGACGCCGTCGTGCCAGACACTGTACCAGAAGACCGGTTCGGGGACGGTGGATACGGCCTCGGCGATGATCCACATCGCACAGAACCCGGGGAGCAATGTGAGCGCGCTGTACGGGATACCGAGCGGAAATCTGCAGTTTATCAACGGCCTGCCGAGCGCGCCGGCGGACTTTACGGTGGGAATCCAGTACACGCAAGTGGCATCTCCTGCGAATCCGGCGAACCCAGTGGATGTGGCGGTGGATGCCTCAGGCAACGCGTGGGTGACGAGCGCCAACGGAAATGTTTCGGAGTTGACGCCGTTGGGTGCGCAGGCGACGGGATCGCCGTACAGCGTACCGAGCGCTGGATATGTGGCCATCGACAGCGGTGGCAACGCGTGGGTGACGGGCAGCAGCGAGGTGTTTGAGCTGACGGGCAGTGGCGGTGCGGTGACAGGTCCGACGTATACGGTGAGCAGTGCGACGATCAGCGGCGGTGGACTGTCTGCGGGGCTTTCGGGCATCGCGGTGGACGCCACGGGGACGTATGTGGCGAACCCGAACCTGGGGTTCAACCTGCTGGGACTGACCTCAGCGGGAAACGTGGTGCAGATCACGGGAACCAGCAGCAGCCCGAAGTTTGCCGCGTACTACAACGGGGTTACGAACCTGCTGGGCATCACCGTGCTGAGCGGCATCCCGAACGTGAGCCAGGTGGCGAACGGACCGACGGGTAGCCTCTGGATTTCGGGGGACGGCCTCAACTGCGTCCTGGGACTCGGAGTGCTTTGCGGGGGGTTGAATGCTCAAAAGCTGAGCGAGACGAGCACGAACTTTCCGGGAACGGCCCTGTTCTCGACGCCGGTCGCGTCGACGTCGAGTTGGCCGGCGGCGGGCGTGCCGTACAGTTGCCTGCTCGTGGTGGCGTGTGGAGCGATCGAGCAGCCTGAGGGGCTGGCGGTGGACAACGGAGGCAGCGCCTGGGTCGCCGTGGAAGCGCAGACTTCGGCTGCGACGAACACGACAGGGGTGGACGAGCTGGCGAGAGTTTCGTCTGCGGGAGCGGTGACGGGGCGGTACACGGGCGGCGGCCTGAGTAAGCCGTTTGAGGTCGCGATTGACGGTTCCGGAGAAGCGTTCGTCACGAACAGCGGCACGGGTTCCGTCTCCGCATTCAGCAGTGCCGGCGGCGCGTTGTCGGGCAGCGGCGGGTATGGCAGCACGGCTGTGGCGGCACCGACGACGCTGGATCTTGACGAGTCGGGCGATGCGTGGGTGGTGAGCCCCGGAGTTGGTGGGTATGTGACGGAGTTGATCGGGATTGCGACGCCGGTGGTTCGGCCGCTGTCGGCGGCAGTGGCCGCGGGCAAGCTGGGAGCCACGCCGTAGGGCGCGGAGTCGCAGAAGAGACGCTGGGTGATGAGCCCGACGTGAACGTGCAAACTTGTGGAACCGTGGCGCAGAGAAGTCTCTGCTGCGCCACGGTCTTTTTTCGCACGGGGCGTGGGGGCGCTGTTGAGACAAGAGCCAAGAGAGGGGTGAGAGATTGAGAGGGGGCTGTGGGTGCGGGTTGGTGCCGGTAGAATGACAGAGCGATGTCGACACGGGTGCGTTCGTATAGCAAGGTGAATCTGGGATTGGCGGTGGGGCCTGTGCGTGCGGACGGGTTTCATGGCCTGGCGACGGCGTATCAGACGCTGGGGCTGCATGATTTTGTGTGGGTGACGGCGCGGCGGGCGGCGAAGACGGTGGTGCGGCTGGAGGCGGATCATCCGGGGGTTCCGAGCACGGCGCAGGGGAATGCGGAGCGGAATACGGCGTGGAAGATGGTGGCTGGGGCGCTGGCGCGGCTGGGTGTGACGGCGGAGGTGGAGATCGGGATCGAGAAACGGCTGCCGGTGCAGGGCGGGATGGGAGCGGGGTCGGCGAATGCGGCGGCGGCGCTGCTGGGGCTGGAGCGGGAGCTGGGGTTGGCGCTGGGCGGGGCGGAGCGGTTGAAGCTGGCGGCGGAGGTGGGCAGCGATGTGCCGCTGTTTCTGCTGGGCGGGACGGTGCTGGGGCTGGGCCGCGGGGAGGAGGTGTTTCCGCTGCCGGAGGCTGGGGGCGGGCTGCACTGCGTGGTGGCGGTGCCGGGGGTGGGGGTATCGACGGCGGCGGCGTTCCGGGAGCTGGACAGGAGGCAGGAGGCAGGAGCGTCGGCCTCTACGTTGACTTTTCAACAGGCAGCGGGTAGACTCAAAGAGTTGAGCTGTGCCCTTGCAGCCGTCTGGACCCCTGTGGGATCGGATGGCGTTGAGGCTGGCTCCTCCGGTATCACCCGGCCAGCAGGATTGGGCCAAGGGGGTGATCTTGCCGAGAATCCCCTTCTCGCGCTTGTCCGCACCGGGATCGAGAACGACTTTGAAGAGGTCGTGTTCTCACAGCATCCCTCCTTGCGTTCAACCAAGCGTGATTTGTTGGGAAGTTCGGATTCCGGTGGAGGCAACTCCGGAGATGGCGGCGCGTTGTATGCGGCGTTATCGGGGAGCGGTTCGGCGCTGTTTGGGCTCTATGAGTCACGGGCGGCGGCGGAGGCGGCTCAACAACGTGTGCAGGCGAATGGCACGCGGGCGATCCTGACGGAGACCCTGCCGCGCCGGGAGTACTGGCAGCAGATGTTCGCGTGAGCGGGCCGAGGCTGCGAGGCACATGAGGGTTCACGGAGTAGCAGTTCGCTGGCTGGCAACGCGGCGACTGAGCCGGTTTGTACGAAGTGCACCGGCAGTGCTGGGTGATCGACTAACGGTAGGTCAAGTGCCTTTGACGCACTCAGTCCAGGTTCGAATCCTGGTCGCCCAACCACCTGAGTTGATTGTTCGAGTTGGCGACGACTCCCGTGCAGCCAGTAGTGAAGGGAACTTTGATTTTTGGGCAGCCGCAAAGGGTCTGCCGGAGAATTTTTTGTAAGGCCCGTTCAAGAGTGCCGGCAGAAGCCGGAGAGCGGGAGCAGGCAGAAGAAGTTTAGGCGCAGCAAGCGGAGCAACAAACGCCGCCGGGCGCCAAGAAGAAACTGAAGTCTCAAGCGATACAGCAGCGCAACAACGCAGCAAAGCAAGACGAGCAGAAGTTGAAGTATCCATACGGTCAACCAGCCTGGAGAATTTCAAACGTGAGTGAACAAGACACGACTGCAGTTTCTTCCCCGAGTTCTACGCAAGAGGGCCTGAAGACGCCGACCCAGGTTGGCGGGGCCCACGCGAAGCAAGCTGCCGAGGCCGGCATGAAACAGTCGCATGAGACTGGCTCGCCTGCAGCCGCTGCTTCCGGTACGAAGGCTTCGACGGACAAAAAAAAGTCGTCGAAGCTCTCCGAAGATAAGCGCTTCAAGATTTTTTCGGGCTCGGCGAACCGGCCGTTGACCGAGGAGATCGGCAAGTTTCTGGGAGTCCCCGTTGGGGAGACGCGATTGCAGCGTTTCTCTGACGGGGAGACCCACTTTCAGCTCCTTGAAAATGTGCGAGGCGTGGATGTGTTTCTGGTCCAGCCCACCTGCCACCCGGTCGACCAGAACCTGGTGGAGCTGCTGATTATGATGGACGCGCTGCGACGGGCGTCTGCAGGCAGAATCACGGTGGTGGTGCCGTACTACGGGTACGCGCGGCAGGACCGGAAGGACCGTCCGCGTGTTGCGATCACCAGCAAGCTGGTGGCGGACCTGTTGACGACGGCCGGCGCGAACCGCGCGCTGTTTGTCGATCTGCACGCGGCGCAGATTCAGGGGTTCTTCAATATTCCGGTCGACCATCTGTTTGCCAGCCCGGTGCTGGTGGGGTACTTCCGGGATTTGAACCTGCCGAACCTGACCGTGGTGAGCCCGGATGCAGGCGGCGTGGAGCGGGCGAGATTTTTTGCAAAGAAGCTGGAAGTGCCGCTGGCGATTGTGGACAAGCGGCGCACGGACATCAACGTCACCGAGGTGATGAACGTGATCGGCGAGGTGCGCGGCAGGACGTGTCTGATCCTGGACGACATCGTGGACACGGCGGGCACGCTGGTGAAGACGGCCGAGGCGTTGCTGGATCAGGGCGCGGAAAAGGTGTATGCCTGTGCCTCGCACGCGGTTTTATCGGGTCCGGCGGTTGAGCGGATTCGGGAGTCGAAGCTGGAAGAGCTGGTCGTGACGAACACGATTCCTCTTTCGGACGAGGCTGCGAAGGTGAGCAAGATCAAGGTGCTGTCGATTGCCGGGCTGTTAGGCAGGGCGATCGAGAGCATTCATATGGAGACGTCGGTTTCGACTCTCTTCAACTAAGTGGCTAGGTTCTGGGTTCCAGGTTCTAGTGAAAACGGACAGCGGTGAGAGCCGCAAAGGGAGCGAGCGAGGCTCGTGCCCGAAAGGAAGATGACGATGGCAAGCAAGACGATCAGCGCAGTAGTGGCAACACCCCGTACCGGGACGTTCAACAAGAACCATGCGCGCCGCGTGCGCGTGCAGGGGCTGATTCCCGCGGTGGTGTACGGCGCGGGCAAGGAGTCCGTTGCGGTGACGGTGGACCCGAAGGTGATCACGAAGATTCTGTACTCGGAGTCGGGTCACAACACGATTTTTGATTTGAGCATTGAAGGCGCGCCGGCGGCGAAGGGCATGATCGTGGACTGGCAGAACGAGCCCATCAAGGGCCACCTGCTGCACATCGACATCAAGCGGATCGCGATGGACAAGGCGATGCGGGTGAGCGTGCCGGTGCAGCTGGTCGGTGTGCCGACGGGCGTGAAGAACTCGGGCGGCATGTTGAGCCAGGTGTTGCACGAGGTGGAGATTGAGTGCCTGCCGAACGACATTCCGAGCCACATCGACGTGGACGTGACGGGGCTTGAGGTGCATGGCGCGATCCACATCTCCGACCTGCCGCACAGCAAGACGCTGAAGTTCCTGGGCGATGAGCACGCGATGGTTGCGCACGTGACCGTGCTGAAGGAAGAGGCCGCTGCCGAGGCAGCAACGCCGGCCGAGCCCGAGGT
>JAJZFE010000298.1 GCA_021798655.1 Acidobacteriota bacterium
ACGTCTATCTCTTCCTCATTGGCATGATGCTGCTCTCCGAACTCGCCCGCAGCCAGGGTGTCTTCGATTGGATCTCCTCGGTCGCCGTGCTGCGCGCCGAAGGCTCCAGCGTGCGACTCTTCACGCTCGTCTATGGCATCGGTATGGTGGTCACGGTCTTCATGTCGAACGACGCCACCGCCGTCGTGCTCACCCCGGCCATCCTCGCTGCCGTGCGCAAGGCGAAGGTGCAGCCACTGCCTCACCTCTTCGCCTGCGCGCTCATCGCCAACGCGGCCTCGTTCGTCCTGCCTGTCTCGAACCCCGCAAACCTCGTCGTCTTCAACCAGGGTCTGCCCTCGCTCGTGCACTGGCTGGCGGCCTTTGCGCTGCCGTCGCTGCTCTCCATCGCCGCCACCTATGCGGTGATGCGCATCCTCTTCCGTGCGCCGCTCTCGCTGCCCATCGAAGGCTCTCTGCAGCCTGTCGCGCTCACGGCCAACGGTCGCCTCGTCCTGCTGGGCCTCGCGTTGATGACGCTCGTTCTTCTCGCAGCCTCGGCCACGGGCCGCAGCCTCGGCCCGCCCACCTGCCTTGCGGCGTTGGCCATCACGGCGGTGGTCTGCGTGCGCTCACGCAGCAACCCTCTCACGCTGGCGCGCTCCATCAGTTGGGGGACTCTGGCGCTCGTCGCTGGCCTGTTCATCATGGTGAATGCCGTGCAGTCCATCGGCGCGCTGCGTTCTTCGCAGGCTGCGCTCGCCTGGGTGCAGACGCTCCCGCCGACGCTTGGCGTCTTCGTGACCGGCTTCGCGGTGGGCCTTGCCAACAACCTGGTCAACAACCTGCCGCTCGGCCTCATCGCTGCGGGCACGCTGCACGCGGCACATGCAACGCGGCTCATCGCCGGCGCCGTGCTCATCGGCGTGGACCTCGGCCCGAACCTCTCCGTCACTGGCTCGCTGGCCACCATCCTCTGGCTGCTCGCGCTGCGCAAAGAGGGTGTCTCGGTCAGCTTCTGGGACTTCCTCAAGCTCGGGGCCATCGCCATGCCGACCGCTCTCGCGGCCGCGCTGGCCGGCGCTTTGCTTGCGCAGAAGCTGTCGTAGCGGTCCGGCTCTACGCGCTTGGCTTGGGCGGATACGGCTTTGTCTCGGATGTCCGCTGCGCCATCGGCACATACGGCGCGGGCCACGCCGGGCCGGTGTAATCGGCGCGCGGGCGGATCAGCCGGTTGTCATCGTGCTGTTCAATCACATGCGCGCACCAACCGGCGATGCGGCTGATCGCAAAGATCGGCGTGAACAGGTCGATGTCGATGCCCAGCGTCGTGTACGTGCTGGCGGAGTAGAAGTCGACGTTTGCGTTCAGCTTCTTCTCTTCCTTCACAAACAGCTCGATGCTGCGCGACATCTCATACCACTTCGGATTCGCATCCTTGCCCAGGTCGTGAGACATCTGTCGCAGGTGCGTCGCGCGCGGGTCTTCGGTGGTGTACACGCGATGGCCAAAGCCGGAGATCTTCTCCTTGTTCGCCAGCATCGTGCGCACATGCTCCACCGGGTCCTCGCCCGTCTTTTCGATGTCGTACAGCAGGTGCATCACGGCCTCGTTCGCGCCGCCGTGCAGCGGCCCCTTCAGCGCGCCAATCGCGCCCGTGATGGCCGAGTGCAGGTCGCTCAGCGTGGCGGCAATCACGCGCGCTGCAAACGTGCTTGCGTTCAGCTCGTGGTCTGCGTGCAGAATCAGGGCCACATCCAGGGCGCGTGTCGCCGTCTCGCTGGGCAGTTCGCCGTTCAGCATCCACAGAAAATTTCCCGCGTGTGTCAACGACGTGTCCGGCTTCACAATCTCCTTGCCCTTGCGGATGCGGTCGAACACCGCGACGATCATCGCAATCTGCGCGGTCAGACGAAAGCTCTTCCGGATGTTCGCCGTGTGCAATGTGGACTTTTCATCCGGGTCATAGATCGACAGCAGCGACACAGCCGTGCGCAGCACCTCCATCGGCGAGGCCGTCTTCGGCACGTTGCCCAGGAACTCGATCACGTCATCGGGCAGCTGCCGCGCCGCCGCCAGCTGGTGCGAAAAATCGTTCAACTCTGCGGCCGTCGGCAGCGCGCCGTTCCACAGCAGGTACGTGATCTCTTCGAACGTGCTCTTCTCGGCCAGTTCGTGGATGTCGATCCCGCGGTAGGACAGGATGCCCTTGCCCCCGTCGATAAAACAGATGGACGACTCATTCGCGACGACGTCCTGCAGACCCTTTGGAGCGGAGGTGGACATGCTGCGTTCTCCCTTATCAGTGCGGTTGGCCGGCAATGGCTGGCGCAAAATCTCTTCGCTTGATTATCGAATGCGCGTTCGGCGTCTGTCATGTCAGACCGCGCGAATATCGGCAACTCTGTGCGACGCTTCTCAACGCGCAAAGCGCTGCGGCGAAAACTCGGCGAGCGACACCGCGGGCTCGCGCTGTTGCAGCAGGTCGGCCACCGCCATCGCGGTCGCCGGCGCCAGCAGAATCCCGTTGCGATAGTGCCCCGTCGCCCACAGCACGCCGTCGTCGCCGTAGCCGATCACGGGCAGTGCATCGGGCGTCGCCGGCCGCAGCCCGGCCCACGACTCCACCGCCGGCGCAGCAGCCTCGTCAGCCAGCGCAGGCAGCAGCTCTGCGGCCCTCTGTCGCAGCCATCGCAGCGCGGGCGCATCGGTCTCCGTGTTGAAGCCCGCATCCTCCACCGTCGCGCCAATCAACGCCGTACCAGCCTGCGGACCGCTCGTGCGTGGCACCACGTACACCGCGTCGTTGCGATGCACCTCGCGCAGACCGGATAGAGACGGTGGCAGCGCCACGCGGAGCATCTGCCCCTTGCGCGGCACAATCGGCACCGCGCCAAACCCGCCCGACCACGCTCCCGCCGCCACGATCAGGGTTCTGCCCTGCAGAGCCTCGGGCGTCGGCGTATATTGCTCGCGCAGGTCGATCCCAGCCGCGTGCACAGCCGCCAGCAGCGCCGCCGCCAGCTGTCGCGGGTCCACCGAAATCTCTTCGATCCGTTGCGTGGACCCATCCCGCCCATGCTGCACCGCTACAGTCGTCTGCGCCGGCACCGCCAGCCCGCCCAGAGCCTGCAACCGCGCCAGGTATCCGGCGTACAACCCGGCGCTGTAGAGCGAGATTGCCCTCAACTCAGGCGGATTGTGGGGGTCCTCTGCGGCCAGCATTCCCGCAGCTGCAGCCGACGCCTGCCGCAGCGCCAGCCCTGGCTCGAACACGGTCGCGCGCACCCCTCGCTGCTCCAGCTCCAGTGCTACGGACAGGCCCATCAGGCCGGCTCCGGCGATAACAACTCTCTCCAGCGGCGATTCCAGGGGTGCGATTCCGGTCGTACGGTCAGACATGTGCCTCCATAGTAAGCCATCCGGTTGCACTAAAAGTGAGGCAAACATGCCTCAACCGGCGTAAGATGGTGTTGATTTTCCAACCAGACGCGTTCTCCCGGACTGTCGTCTGTACTCGCAGCACCCGATACACGGATTGACACGCACGCAGATGCTGACACACCACGACGGATCACCCGGCGTTTGGAGGAATCACAGTTATGGCAGAGGCAATCAAACTTATCCCCAGGGAGCAGGTCGAAAAGGCCCCTGAGTCCGATTCATCCACCGTTCGCAAAATTGACGCCCCTGCGGCGAAGAAGCCGACCGAGCTGGTGGTAAAAAGGAATAACGAACCAACGGCAGGCACGAACACCCAGGCGGCGGCCAAACCCGCCGACACACCTGTAGCAGTCGTCGCCGAGCCTGCGGCCAAAGCAGTGAAGGAGCCCTTGATGCAGCAGTCGGACGGCTACACCGCCCCAGAGATTATTGAGATGCACAAGACCCCCGTCTGGATTGGGGCGCTGGTGGTGTTGGCGTTGCTCATCACGTGCATCACCTCCGCGTGGGTGTACGTGTTGCAGAGCCACGTCACGGCGGCCGAGTCCAGCCTGGAGCAGGCCAGCGTACAGAACACCGTGATGAAGGAGCAGCTCGACGACACCAACCTCCGCCTCAAGGCGCAGGGTACGGCCCTCGGCCAGCGCGTCGGCCTCAGCGAAAAGCAGCTGCAGTCCAAGTCCGACCAGCTCGTCGCAGAAGAGAAGCGTGAGCTCGCGCTCGCTGCGAAGATTCAGCAGCAGCGCCTCGCCGCCACCGACCAGCGCGTCAACTCTGTGCAGTCCAACGTCAACGCTGTGCAGACCGATGTCAACGCGATGAAGACCGACGTCGCCTCCACGCAGGCCGAGCAGGCTTCCATCAAGAAGTCCATCGCCAAGGTTGCCAGCGGCCAGGACGAACTCGGCGACAAGATCGCCACCAACACCAAGGAACTCAACACCCTCAAGCACAAGGGCGACCGTACCTACTACCAGTTCGCCATCGAGCGCGGAGCCAGGCCCATCAACGTCGGCACCATCAAGGTCAGCACCTCCATGGTCGATGTCAAAAAGAACCGCTTCACGCTCAACATCGACTCCGACGACAAGCGCATCGAGAAGCGCGACAAGACGCTCAACGAGGCCATCACCTTCTACTCGGGCAAAGACCCGCAGATGTTTGAGATCGTCATCAACGGCATCAGCAAGAAGATGATCGCCGGCTACCTCAGCGTGCCGAATGACGCGCCCAAGCCGCTTAATCCGTAGGGCAGGGAATGAGGAGTAGGAAATAGGAAGTAGGAAGTAGGGAGTACACAAAAGCAGGAGGCCCGCTGAGCAGCGGGCCTCTTACTTTGTTGCTACCAATCTCTGGTTCCGACTACGGCAGTTTGATCGTCTGCGGATTCTGATTCCTCAGGCTGATCGTCAGCACGGCAGACTTCTTGTTGTGCCATGCGGCCTCGGTCAGGCCGGGAAACAGCAGCAGCACGTTGCCGGTCGCGGTCTTGCCCGGATCGATCTCGTCGCCGTCATACAGCGGATGGCCCAGGTACCCGCCCAGCTCCGGAAAGGTCTCCTCCAGCCGGCCGTAATACTGCGGCGCAACTCCCGTCGCCTCTACC
>JAJZFE010000443.1 GCA_021798655.1 Acidobacteriota bacterium
CCCGCCGGAACTCCGCCTCTCCGCTCTCCGCAAAGATCGCCGGCACCGTCCGCCCCTCGCGCCGCTCCACCTCGCTGTCCAGGTCGCGGAAGCTCCACCCCAGCCGCTCCGCCAGCCGCCGCCCCGTCGTCGTCTTCCCCGACCCCATGAACCCGGTCAGCACCACGCGCTCCACCGTCGCCGGCAGGGCACTCGCCTCGTCCATCGTCCGTGCCTCGTCCATCGCCTCTGCTTCCATCACTGCGCCTGCGCTCATTGTCGTCTCCTGTTCTCTTCCCTGGCAAAACTTCGCTTCGTTGCAATGCAAAAGCCGCAACCTTTTCAGGCTGCGGCTTCGGTAGTGTGCTCACTCAATCTCGGGGTACTGCTTCTTACGGGAGACGTGCACCGCTACGCAAAGCCGCTGGCTGCCACCAGTAGCTATAGGTAAATCGCGCGTAGCTGTAGAACGTCGTCATCGCTAGTGAGCGTACGCCGGCTCCCCGCCAATTGCAAGCGACCCCCCGAAAAATAAATCCGCGAAAATCCGCCAAACTCGCCTCTGTCAACCCCCCACCCCTCACCCAAAACCCGCAACCCATTCCCCTGAAACGACTTACCCCCTGAAAACAAAAAACACATTCCCCCCACCCACCTCTTTACCATAGAAGTAGGGGAAAAACTGGCAACCGGCCAACCGGCCAACCGGCCAACCGGCAACTGGAAACTGAGAACTGGAAACTGAGAACTGACAACTGAGAACCGGCACCCAGCCCACCAGCTTGTCATTCCGCAGCGCAGCGGAGGAATCTGCATCGTGCTCCGGCAACCGTACCCGGCCGCTAACCCCAATGTTTTGAATATTATACGCCTATCATACCTGCAATCAACCACTTACAGCCACTCCACCCCTAACCCTAATGTTTTGAATATTTTGCCCGTAAAATCTCTGCAATCAATATTTTGCAGCCACAACACCCCGTAACCTGTTGATTCCAGAGATCAAGCAAAAATAGAGGGGGGGGTACCCCCTACTTGTATCGCCGGCGAATCTTGTACACCACCGAGTACACGTCATTCTCATCGCGGGTCATCACCAGCGCGGTGTTCTGGTTGATCTGGTACTGCAGCTGGATCAGCTGCTCCTGCGTCTGGTTCACGTTGGTCGCAAAGGTCAGCGTCAGCTGCTTGGAGATCGGCTCCTGGATCGTGATGCGCGCCGACGAGTTGCCCAGGTTGCCCACATAGGTCGGGTCGATCTTCACCGATCCGTTGCCGAACAGCTTGCCCACCCGGTTTGCGACGGTCGCATTCAGCGCCCCGCCCAGGATCGCGTCGGTCGTCGGGTCGGCGCCTGCCTGCTGTTGCTGCTGCTGGTAGATCTGCGCCTCTTCCTGGGTGCGGCCCAGCGCCAGCAGGTTGAAGATGTCGGCCTCGGTCAGCGGCGGCTGCGAGCGGTACGTAGGATGCAGGCTGGCCATCGTGCCATGCAGGCCGATCGAGATGTCGTACGTCTCCACCCGCGCTGCCGCGTCCAGGTCGATCACCGGGTCAATGCGCACAGGATTGTTGAACGTGATGCTGCCGCGCTCCAGCTCATACGTGGTGCCTGCAAAGACGGCCTTGCCCTCCGTCACCAGGATCCGGCCCAGCAGCGTTGGCTGGCCCACCGTGCCACGCAGCGTCAGGTCCACCGACCCGGCCAGCTTCGCGTAGGAGTTCTGGAAGTCCAGCTGCGGCGAGCTCGTCACATGCACATCCAGATGCACCTTGTTCGACGCCGCGCCCGGCGGCGGAGGCAGCGACGGCCCCACCGCCGAGAACGCCGCGTAGTCCACATCCGGACCCACGCCGAACCGCGTCACCAGCACGTTGCCCGACAGCAGCATCGACTTCGCCGTCCCCTGCAGCCGCAGGTTCGCCGTCGCCGTCGAGCTGAGCCCATACAGCCGCACCCGCACCGCCTCGCCCGTCGCGTTCAGGTCCGCCGTCAGGCCCTGCTTGTAGGAGAGGAATCCGCCGATCTTCAACTGTCCGCCGCCCGTGGTCGCGGTCAGGTCCTTCACGTCCAGCCGATCCTGGTTGAAGGCCAGCGTTCCGTTCATATCGCTCAGCCCGTTGGCAATGCCGTCGATGGCGAGGTTCACGTTCTGCACCTGCACATCGCCGGTCAGCGCAGGCTTCTTCATCCGCCCCTGCGCGGTCATCTGGAACCGCACCTTGCCCGTTGCCAGCAGGTCCGGATCGAAGCTGTGCGCCAGCGACATGCTGATGTGTCCGCTCGCGTTCAGGTGCAGCGCGCCGCCCAGCGGATGGTTGTCGCCCAGCACCTGGGCACTGCCCGATGCGCGCAGGTCCGTGTCCTGCCCCGTGATGTGAACCTGGTCCAGCGTCAGGTTGCCGACCTGCAGGCTCGCCCGCAGCGGCTCCGGCGCGCGCAGGTCGATGCCTTCCAGCTGCAGGTCTACGTTCTGCAGCTCCACGCTGCCGTTCAGCTTGCCCGGCTCCGCGAGAGGCCCGTTCAAGCTGACGCTGCCCGCAATCTCCGAGCTGCTCTTGATCGAGGTCGTTGTAAACGGAGCCAGCGCCGTGCCCAGGTTCAGCCCCGTCCACGCCAGGTGCGCCTCCGTCGGATAGTTGCCCGTCAGCGTCGTCTGGCCGGTTGCAGAAAGCTTCGCGCCCACCAGCGTGGACTGCACCTGATAGCTCACCGTCGAGCCCGCGCTGGTCGCCGTCGCCTCCACCTCGCCGAGCGGCTTGTCCTGCAGCGTAACGTCCTTCAGCCGCAGCGTGGCCTGCAGGTTCGGCGTCTCCGCCGTGCCGTCCATCGCTGCGTGGAACGACAACACGCCATCGGTGCTGGTCGCAAGCTGGTTGAACCGCGCATACTGCGAGAGCCGCAGCTGCTCGCCGCCAAGCTGCGCGGTGATGTGCCGGCTCGCGAGGTTGTAGCTCCCGCTGCCTGCCACCACCTGGTTGTGCGCCCGCACCATCACCTTCGACGCGCGCAGTTCATCGCCGTCCATCGCCGCGTCCACACTCATCAACTGGTACGGCTCGCCGTACGCAACGCCGTTCGACAGCTCCACATCGCCCGACGCATGAAGCGCGCGCACCGTTCCGCTGGCATGGACGTTCAGGTCGACCGTGCCTGTCACCGGAATCCTGCTGCCCTGCCCGGCGATCTCCAGCAGATCACCAGCCTGCGCGTGGGCCAGCTTCGCCGTCGCGTCCAGCGTGCCCTGATCGTCCCACAGATAATCCGGCACGCGATGAACGCCCGGCGCAGGACGCGGATGATACGTCCCCGTCAGGTTCAGCACCGCCGAGCCGCGACGGATCGTCGACGACGCAACCGCCACGCCGGCATACGGCGAGTACTCTCCGTCGCCGACGGCCGAGTCCACATGCACATCGGCGAGCGTGCCCAGCTGCACCTCCACATCGTCCGCCGTCAGATGGCCCTTCACGTCGAGGTCCGCGATCTCGCCCTTCGCCGCGCCGTTGAACGTCATGGTGCCGTGCAGGTTCAGGGGGATCGCCGCCCGGCCGCGTTTGCCGTTGGCCTCCAGGTCCAGCGTCTGCAGCAACTGGTCGAACTCGCCCAGATCGCGGACCTGCAGCCCGACCTGCAGATTGGTCAGCGGATCACCGACGTTCACGCCAAGCACACCGCGCGCGGACAGCTTGCTTCCCGGCGTGAGGAACTCCGCGTCGGCGATGCGAACCACCTCCGTCCGGCCGTCGTAGTGGGCGTCCACCGAGCCATGCACCGGCACGTTCGACAGCGCACCTCGGCGAATCTCTCCGGCGGGATTGAGCGCCAGTTGCGCGCCCACCTGCACGCTCGACGACACATCCGGCGCCGGGCCGCCCCACTCCACCAGCACCGGTCCGGTGATGCTGGTATCGAAGCCGAGATCGCCGTAGTGAACCGGCGCAGTCGCGTCCATGATGGACCGCAGCCGCAGATGGTTCACCGTCGCAGAGAGATGCGCGCGCGAGGGAATAGAGGTCGCCGACCGCTCAATCCGCATCGTCCCCGCGGCGCTGCCGCCGTCCTGCAGGAAGGCCTCCAGCACGGGGAAGTACAGCAGTTCAGGAGTCATCTGCAGCTTCGCGCGGCCGGTCACATGGTCCAGCCGCACGTACTCTGTGCGATAGCTCGCGTCGTGCAGCCGCGCCTCCGCCGTGACGAGATAGCCGTGCCCGCACCCGGATGCACTCGCCGCTGACGCGGGCTTCGCGGCAACAGGGCTCTTCGATACAACAGGACTCTTCGACGGAACAGCATCGCAGCTGTGACCTTCGAGGTTCAGGTCCGCAACGCCGTCGTTGAGTCCGTCGGTCGCGGTCAGAAAGCCGATCGTCTGCACGGCCATCTCGCCCTGCGCGCTGAACCGCCACTGCGGATGGCCGAAGTTCCACAACCGACCGGACGCGATCAGCCGGCTCTTCGCTCCGCTGACCAGGGAGAAGTCCGTGAGTTGCACCACATCGCGGCCGAACTCGCCCGCCACATGCAGGCGCGATTGCACGCTCGGCTCGGCCATCAACTGGCTGCGGAGATTGCTGACCGCAACGCTGACGCCGTAACGGTCCGTGGCGCGCAGGTAGTAGACACTGGCATCCACATCGTTCGCCGCTACATTGATGGGAGTTGTGTTGTCGTTGATCACGACGATGCCGTCGCGCAGCACGACGTGGCCGGCTCGCAGGTCCAGCAGCACATCCTGCAGCGGCTCCGTGCTGGCTGTGGGATGCTCCGGTTTGGGCTGGTTCGTGCTGCCATCCTTGTTCACGATCAGGTGGAAGTGCAGACCGTCCGCAACCAGCGAATCGAGATGGACCATGCGGCCAGCCTGGCCGTGGATTACGTTACGCAGCAGCCCCGTCACGCCGACCCGAACCACGAGATGCCGCAGCGACAGGTATGGAGCTTCCGTTGCCGCTTCGCTGCCGTGGATCGTCAGACCATCCACGGTGATGCTCAGCCGCCAGGGCTGCACGATGACGCGG
>JAJZFE010000012.1 GCA_021798655.1 Acidobacteriota bacterium
CGGCGTGGAAGCTTGCCTCGTCGGCCGGGGATGCGAAGGCGGACTGGTGATGATCGAACCACCAGGTGAGGCGCGGCGACGCGGAGTATTTGAAGTCGACGATGGCGTTCTCGCCGTGCGGAAGCCACCAGCTCTCGTCGAAGAGCGAACCGGCGCGATGCACGAGGCCGCGATAGTCGAAGTGCGCTGCGGTGCCGATGCACTCGCGGTGGAACTTTGTAAACAGCACGGCGGAGCACGCGCCGTCGAAACATTTGTCGTGGTAGAAGACGCGGCAGTCCAAAGCAGTCTCACTCTCTTCGCGCGGCCAGGGCCATACGCTTTTATCAGGATATCGTGTGCGACTTCGCGTAGGATGTTGGCAAACCTCTTCGCTGTGAACCTAGCCCCAAGGAGCCACGCATGGACCAGCCACTCGACGCTGCAACGACACCCGCACCGCAACCGCACGGAGTCTTTGTTGGACGCTTCGGCCTGCGCGCGGGCTGGAGCATGGCGATCTTTATCGCCGTCTGCGCTCTCATCTTCGCCATCAGCGGCATCGTTGCGGTCGCCGCAACCGGACACTTGAAAGAGCTGATGACCGCGCAGATGCAGGCCAAGGCCCATCCCGGTGCACCAAAACCTTCCGTCCACATGGACTTTGTGCCGGCGCTGTCGATCGTCTCCGACGGCGTGCAATTTCTCGGAATGGCGCTGGTGTGCTGGGTATTTTCGCGCGCGGAACGCCGCGACTTCGGCTCGTACGGCATCGGCCGCAGCCGCCTGCGCGACTTTGCGCCGGGCGCGTTCTGGGGCCTTGCAGCGCTATCGTTGCTGGTCTTTGTGCTGCATGCACTGCACCTGCTGTACTTCGATGCGCGCCTGCTCAGCGGCGGGACGATGATCGCCTACGCGCTGAAGTGGCTGCTCGCATTCCTGATGGTGGGCTTTGCGGAGGAGTACCTGCTGCGCGGGTACCTGCAGTTCACGCTGACGCGCGGGGTCTACGGCCTGGCCGAACGCATCGCTCCGCGCAACCCGCGCGCGGCTGCGTTCTGGATCGCGGCGTTGATCTTGTCGCTGGTCTTCGGCGCGATGCACCTTGGCAACACCGGCGAGAACTTACTCGGCATTACGCAGGTGGTGTTTGTGGGCATGGTGTTCAGCTATGCGCTGTGGCGCACGGGTTCGCTGTGGTGGTCGATCGGCTTTCACATGGCCTGGGACTGGGCGCAAAGCTTTCTCTACGGCGTGGCCGACAGCGGCAACATCAGCGTGGGCCGGCTCTTCCAGACACACATCGCGGGCAAGCCGCTGCTCTCGGGCGGCGCGGACGGCCCGGAGGGCAGCCTGCTGTGCGTGCCGGTGCTGCTGCTGGTGGTGCTCGTCATCCGCTTCACGACATCGCCCGGCACGCAGCCGCCGCTTGAACAGAATGCAGCGGCTGCAGAACCGCTGTTTCCCTCGTTCGTCGCCTAGAATCAAGGCAGCGCATGAGCACAGCCACCACGACCAGCAGCGACGCCCCCCATCCAAAGCCTCGCCGACGCCTTGCGCGCGGCCTGCTGTTGACGGCGGCTTCGCTGCTGCTGCTTGCGGCCGCTGCAGCGTTGACGCTGACGCTGTCTCTGCGCCATGCGATGCGCGCCAACCTGCCGCAACTGGACGGCGAGGTTCACGTCGCGGGCCTCAGCGCGCCTGTGACCGTGACGCGTGACGCGCACGGTGCTCCGTCGATCACGGCGTCTACGCTCGACGATGTGCTCTTCGCGCAGGGCTACATCACGGCGACGGATCGGCTGTGGCAGATGGACGCACTGCGCCGCCACGCTGCAGGCGAGCTTGCCGAGATTCTTGGCCCCGGCCTGGTGGACCACGACCGTCAGCAGCGCTACCTGCGGCTGCGTGCTGCGGCGGACCGCGCGCTTGCTGCGTTGCCCGCAGACCAGCACCATCAGCTCGACGCGTATGCGCGTGGAGTGAATGCCTACCTCGCTGCACATGACGACGCGCTGCCCGTCGAGTTCGCTGCGTTGCATTACAGGCCCGCGCCGTGGACGCCGCGTGATTCGCTGCTGGTGGCGCTGGTGATGAGCCAGGACCTGACGACGAGCTTTCCGCAGAAGCTGAACCGCGAGGCGCTGGCGGCGCGCCTGCCGGCGGAGATCGTAGCCGACATGTATCCGGTGGGATCATGGCGCGACCATCCGCCAGCGCAGCAGCCTGTCGACCTGACGGCGCCGGCCGAGGTGCCCGAGGTGCCGTTGGATAACACGCAGTCGTCGCTGCGCCGCACGGCCACGCCGCAGGACCTTGCCGCCGCCAACCGCACGCTGCTCCGCGAGAGCTGCGAGGGCTGTCGCGCGGGCTCGAATGAGTGGGTCGTCTCGGCTGCGCGATCGAGCAGCGCCGCGCCCTTGCTGAGCAATGACATGCACCTCGGCCTGTCGGTGCCGGACATCTGGTACGAGGCCGCGCTGCACTGTGCCGCCAGCGGGCTTGATGTGACCGGCTTCACGCTGCCCGGCGTGCCCTTCGTGCTGGCGGGCAGTAACGAGCACGTTGCCTGGGGCTACACCAACAGCGGCGCGGACGTGCAGGATGTGTATATCGAGCATCTGCGCGGCAGTGGCAACGGTACCGAGTTCGAGCGCATCGACCACAACTGGTCGCCCGTCGCGCATCACGCGGAGACGATTCGCGTGCGCGGCGGCCACGATGTCGTGCTCGACGTACTGACCACAACGCACAGCGTTGGCGCGGTCAGCTTCGAGACGCCGATCCTCTCGCCGCTGTATCGCAGCGAGCAGCGCGCGCTGTCGCTGGCGTGGAACGTCTACGACCCGGCCAACATCACGGCACCGTTCTTGGCCATCGACACCGCGCCGGATGCGGCCACACTGGTTGCGGCCTTCAGCAGCTTTGCGAGCCCATCGCTCAACCTCGTCTATGCCGATGCACAGCACATCGGGTATCACCTGCTGGGTCGCATTCCCATTCGCGGCGCGGCTGTGCAGCATCCGCGAACGATCGTACCGACGCTGCTGTCGACACCACTCAGCGCGCCCGATGAAGAGTCCGAGAGCAACGATGCGCCGACGGCGGATGCCACGCCACAGCCGTCGCCCGCACCAGCCGGAGCGATCGCGTACACCATCGGCTCGCCGCTGGCCGATGTGCCGGTGGACGCGCTCGACGCAGAGCATCTGTGGTCCGGCTACATCCCTTACGACGCGCTGCCGGCAGTGATTGATCCGGCGTCGGGCGTGCTCGCGACGGCGAACGCACGCGTCACGCCGGATGACTATCCGTACTACGTGACCGACAACTGGGCCGATCCGTATCGCGTGGAGCGCATCTATCGACTGCTGGGTGCGCGAACCGGTCTGCAGCCGGAGGACATGCTCCGCGTGCAGACCGATGTGCACTCCGACCTGGACCTGCTGCTCGCACAGCGGTTTGCGTACGCGATCGATCACGCATCGACGGCTGCGCTGCGCCGCAATGGCAGTCGGCTGCATCAGGCCGCAGACCTGCTGCGGGTATGGCGCGGCGATCTGACGCCGAACTCCGCCGCAGCTTCCATTGCCGTGGCCGCACGCGGCGAGTTGTGGCCGCTGCTGCTGAGCGGGCAGCTGCGCGCGCGCGGCGTCAACGATCCGAAGCAGATAGCGGACCTGGTCGCGCTCTATACCTGGGACGAAAAGAACACCGCGCTGGAGCAGTTGATCGCGCATCAGCCTGCGCGCTGGCTGCCGAGCAACGATGGCAGCTGGAATGATCTGCTGACTGCGGCCGTGGAGCGCGCCATCGCGCACGCGCCGCACGACCTGAGCAGATGGAGCTACGGCAGCGAGCACCCGGTCGAGATCGCGCATCCTCTCTTCGGCAGCAGCGGTGTGCTGAGCCGAGTCCTTGGCGCACGCGTCGGCACCGGCGCGCAGCCCACCGGCGGCGACGCCACGACGGTGAAGGCCGCAGGGTTGCACTTCGGCCCCAGCGAACGCTTTACCGCAAACCTTGCGAGCAGCGACGGCACGACCGCCAACCTCACTACGGGCGAGTCCGGCAACCCGGGCAGCGCATTTTATCTGGACCAGTTTCCATTCTGGCTGCACGGCGACACGTTGCCGCAGCCGCTCAACCATCGCGCCGACGCGCATACACTGACGCTGCTTCCGGAGTGACGCCATGGCCATCATCGTCGCTGTCTCACGCAGTGAACAACACGGATTTTCGAAGTCGCCGCAACCGTTCGTGCGGCTGATCGCGGGCGAAGGCGTTGCAGATGACGCACACCGCGGCGCGACGACGCAGCACCTCTACCTGAAGCGCAAAGACCCGACGAAGCCGAATCTCGCGCAGGTGCATCTCTTCGCGGCGGAGCGGCTCGACGAACTTGCGGCGCTCGGGTTTGCGCTCACGCCCGGCGAGATGGGCGAGAACATCCTGGTACGCGGCCTCGATCTGCACACGCTTCCCACGGGCACGCGGCTGCACCTGGGCGCAGAGGCGCTCATCGAGATCACCGGCGAGCGAACGCCGTGCAGCCAGATTGACCAGCACCGCACGGGCCTGCAGCAACATCTATGGGGGCCTCGCGATGCGAGTGGACAACGGCAGCGTCGCGCTGGCGTGATGGCTATCGTGCTGGCAGGCGGAGTCGTGACTGCTGAGGACCCGGTGCGCGTCACACTGCCGCCAGCACCGCATCAACCGCTGGGACCCGTCTAGCCCGTGACGATGGCACAATAGCGTATGCCTCGCAGCGATCCATCCAAGCTTCTCGCGCCGCTGTTGCTGATCCCGCTCGCCGCGCTGCTGGCCGTGCATCCGCTGCTCGCGCACGGGGTCTCCTGCGGGCAGGACCTCACGTTCCATCTGCAGAGCTGGCTGGACGCCGCTGCGCAACTGCGCCACGGCCAGTATCCGCACTGGGCCTTTTCACCTGCATGGAACGCGGGCGAACCGCGCTTCGTCTTCTATCCTCCGCTCTCGTGGCTGCTCGGCGCACTG
>JAJZFE010000341.1 GCA_021798655.1 Acidobacteriota bacterium
CTGCTGTTCGGTGGCTCCGTTGGCGCGAATGACGGCGAGCCAGCGCTGCTGGTAGATGTCTTCCAGCGCGGGCGTGGGGCCGGCGATGTGGTCGGCGTTGATGAAGACGCCGCCGGGTCGCAGCGCGGCGTGGATGCGCGGGAGGATGGCCTGCTTCAGCGCGTCGTCGAGATGATGGATGGAGAGCGCGCTGACGATGGCGGCGCAGACAGTGGGCAGCGGCGCGGCTGTGTAGTCGGCGAGCGTGTAGTGGATGCGCGGCGAGGCACCGAGACGCTGGCGAGCAAGCGCGAGCATGGGCTCGGAGAAGTCGATGAGGTGCAGGTCGGCGCTGGGAAAGGCCGCGTGCAACATCGCGGAGAAGAGTCCGCTGCCCGCGCCGAGATCGACGATGCGCTTCGCGTCCTGCGGGATGAGTTCGAGAGCCGCGGCGTAGAAGGCTTCGTGCCCGGGGATGAGCTTCATACGGTCACGGTCGTAGGTGGCGGCGGTGGCGTCGAAGACGGCTTGCGTGTGGTTGGGTCGCATGAGTCGACCATAAGTGAATATGATTGGATTTGCTATATGTATAAGCAGAAACAATAACAGGATTTGCAAGGAAACTGCGTTGGCGCTGATGACTGTAAGCCGCGCGCAACGTTCAGGTCGCGTGTAAGGCGCGAGGCGGTCTCGATCATCCGCATCGAGATCGGCCATGAGCTTTTGCTGAGTTCAGGTGCCGCCGTTAGTTGAAGCCGCGGCGAGTGCGGTTGCGGGCCGTGTCGTCCGGGTCGCGCTCCTGGAGTTTGTCGCGCATCCGTTCGGCGAGCTGGGCGGCATCTTCGTTGCGGCGACGCTTTTCGCCGGCGGTGAACTTGCGGGCTTCGCTGCGGCTGATCTTCTTGTGCGCGGTGAGGCCTTCAAGCAAAAACTCCGCAGCCGATACGGCGACTTCGACCGGTGTGCGCGAGTTGATCTTCAGCGGCGAGAGCTTTTCAAAGAGACCCTGGATGGTGTGCAGCTCCGTGAAGACGGCCTGCGCGGGCTGCTTGTCGTTCAGCTCCACCGCGCCGCCGAGGTTGAACCACTGCTCGATCTGCTGCGTGTTCGTGTCGGCGAAGTACGTGTCGTAGATGTTGGCGATGGATTGGCGGATCAGCTCGCGGATAACGGTGTCGGCGCCCTTCATCTCGCCTTCGTACTCCAGCTCGATCTTGCCGGAGATGCCGGGCAGCGCGGCGAAGAGGTCGCCGACGCGGGGAACGACGAGACTCTCACCGTGCATCAAGGCGCGGCGTTCGGCGTTGGAGAGCACCAACTCCATCGTGCTGATGGGCAGGCGCTGCGAGACGCCGCTGCGCTTGTCCACCTTCTTGTCCTCGCGCGCGACGAAGGCGACCTGCTCCACGATCTGGCGGATGTAGTGCGGGATGACAATGCTCTGGATCGCCGTGTCGGTCGAGTCGTAGCTGCGCGCCGTCCAGGCCTCCTGCTCGGTGATGCTGATGGCCTCATCAACCGACTCGGGATAGTGCGTGCGAATCTCGCTGCCGATGCGGTCTTTGAGTGGCGTCACGATCTTTCCGCGAGCCGTGTAGTCCTCGGGGTTGGCGGAGAAGACGATGGCTACGTCGAGCTCCAGGCGGACGGGGTAGCCCTTAATCTGCACGTCGCCCTCCTGCATGATGTTGAAGAGCGCGACCTGAATTTTGCCGGCGAGATCGGGCACCTCGTTGATAGCGAAGATGCCGCGGTTGGCGCGGGGCAGCAGGCCGTAGTGCATCGTCAGCTCGGAGCCCAGCTCGTGGCCGGAGCGCGCGGCCTTGATGGGGTCCACGTCGCCGATGAGGTCGGCTACGGTCACATCAGGCGTGGCGAGTTTTTCGACGTAGCGCTGCTGCGGCGTCATCCAGTCGATGGGCGTATCGTCGCCGAGGCTGGCGATGAGGTCCTTGCTGAACTTCGACAGCGGCGCGTAGGGGTTGTCGCGAAGCTCGGAGCCAGCGACGAACGGGCAGTGCGGATCGAGCAGCGTGGTGAGCGCGCGGAGCATGCGCGACTTCGCCTGGCCGCGCAGGCCCAGCAGGATGAAGTTGTGCCGCGAGAGCAGCGCGTTGACCACCTGCGGAACGACAGTGTCGTCGTAGCCGACGATGCCGGGGAAGAGCGATTCGGCAGGTTCGTCTTTGCCGCGGGCGCTGCCGGAGATCTTGCGCAGGCGCGCAATCAAGTTGTCGCGAAGCTCGTCCTTCACGCTGCGATTGACGCGTGCGGGTGTGTAGGCAGAGGTGCGGAGCTGGCCGAGAGTGCGCGGGAGTGTGGTCTGCGACATGGTTACAAGTATAGATGTGCGGCGCGGCGCGTGGATGCGGGCGGATATCGGCTGTTGAGCGGATGGAAGCCGCGCGCTACTGCCAGGTGTGCGGCAACGCGCCGGCGGGCTTGCCTGCGGCAATCTCTGCGTAGACGATGCCCACGTCCTGGCTCATATCCGCGCGCGTCCAGTTGGCATCGCGCGCCGGCAGGCTCACCTTGATCTGCGTCACAGGCAGCGCGGCCTGCGCCTTCACCGCTGCATACAGATCGCGAAGAAACTGCGCCTGCCCGGTCACGATCTCCGCGCCGCCGAGGTCTCCGTGCCCGGGCAACACCGTCGTCGGATGCAACGCCGCAGCCTTGTCAAGCGCGCGCGGCCAGTTCGCAACGTCAGCGTCCCACAACTTGTTGCGCGGGCCGTTGACCGCCGCGTCGCCGGTGCAGAGGATGCGCTCCTTCGGCAGCCACACATAGCCATCGCCACGCGTGTGTCCCCAGCCGAGATAGAGAAAGTCCACCTCGCGCGCCTTGTCCTTCAGCACGAACTTCCTTCCGCGAAAGACGACCTTCGGCCGCTCGACATCACGATCCTGCAGCGCACGCACGTCATCGCGCTTCGCCATCGCGGACTGCCAGCGCATCGGTTCGTAGCGATCCATCTCGTCGCGCACGCCAACGTAGGCGAGCGTCGTTGCACCAGCCCTGGTCCACAGAGCATTGCCATACGCGTGGTCGCCGTGCGCATGCGTATCGAAGACCCACTTGACTGGCTTACGCGACAACAGCGGAATCTGCGCGATCAACTCTCGCGACCGCCCCGGATAACTCGGATCGACCAGAATGAGATAGTTGCTCATCTCAATCACCATCGAGTTGCAGTACCCCGCGTGCGCGTCGCCCTGGAGAAACCACACGCCCGGCGCGACCAGCTTCGGCGCAGCGCTCTGCGCGTGCAGCGTCGCCGTCATCGCCGCCACCATCGCCATCGCGCACCACAACGCCGCTCGCCTCATCGCACCGATCTCCCTGTACTCTTCTCGCCTGCTTTGTACTATGCTAATCGGATACCCAAATCCGCAGGTTCGAACGCCGTATGCAGCAGAACGATGACATCCTCGGAGCGTCACCCATCCGCAAAGAAGGCCGCGCGAAGGTCCTTGGCGCGGCCAGATATATTGATGACATCGCGCTGCCCGGCATGTGGCACGGAGCGACGGTCCGCAGCTCGATTGCGCGCGGCCGCATCCGCAGCATCACGTTTGCGCCGCACATTGACTGGACGCAGTATGCCATCGTTCGCGCCGCCGACATTCCCGGCGAGAACACGATCGTCCACCTCACCAAAGACCATCCGTGCCTTGCGTCCGAAGAGATCAACCATCCGTACGAGCCGATTCTGCTGCTCGCGCATCCGGACAAAGCCGCACTGCTGGCTGCGGCGGCCGCCATCCACATCGAGTACGACACGCTGCCCGGCGTCTTCACGATCGAAGAGTCCGAGGCCGCCGTTGACTCCGGCAGCGATGCAGCGATCATCTGGCCTGGCTCGCAGCACGGCGGCACGGCGAACTGCTTCAAGACCTACGAGATGTACACCGGCGACGCGGCCAGCACCGAGGACGGCCTCGCAGCGGCCTTTGCTGCGGCGGACTTTATCGTAGAAGGCGAGTACGCGACCGGCGCGCAGGAGCAGCTCTACATCGAGCCCAACGGCGTGATCGCCGAGTGCAACCGCGCGCCCGACGGCACCATCACCGACGTGTGCGTGCGCGGCTCGATGCAGTGCCCCTACTACCTGGTGCACGCGCTCGCGCTGGTCTTCAACCTGCCCGCTGAACGATGCCGCGTCATCCAGGTAGAGACCGGCGGAGCCTTCGGCGGCAAGGAGGACTTCCCTTCCGTCATCGGGTCGCACGCCGCGCTGCTGGCCATGCAGTGCGGACACCCGGTGAAGATCATCTACGACCGCGCGGAAGACATGGCCGGCACCACCAAGCGGCATCCATCGCGCACGCGGCTGCGGACGGCCGTCACACGCGATGGCAGACTGCTGGGCGGCACCATCGACGTCGCGCTCGACGGCGGAGCCTATGCAACACTCTCGCCCGTTGTACTCTCACGCGCAACCATCCACGCGCCGGGGCCGTACAAGTGGCCGCACCTGCGTGTGCGCGCGAAGGCGATGGCCACCAACCTGCCGCCGCACGGTGCGTTTCGCGGCTTTGGTGCGCCGCAGTCGTTGTTCGCGCTGGAGCGGCACATGGACCGCATCGCGCACACGCTCGGCATCACGCCGGAGGAGCTGCGCCGTCGCAACTTCCTCGCCACCGGCGACCACACAGCCACGGGCCAGAAGCTCGTCGAGCCGGTTGACATGCAGCACCTGCTCACGCGCGCGCTGGCCGACTCCGACTATCACGCCAAGCGCGCGCGCTTTGCGCAGGAGAACAAGACCAGCGCGATCAAACGCGGCATCGGCTTTGCGGCCTTCATGCACGGCACCGGCTTCACAGGCTCCGGCGAGCGCCGCCTCAACTCGCTCGTGCACCTCGACATTCTTCCCGACGGTCGGCCGAACATACTCGTCTCTTCCACGGAGTTTGGGCAGGGCACCAACACGATCCTCACGCAGGTCGCGGCACAGACGCTCGCACTGCCCTACGACGACATCCTCATCGCGCAGCCGGACACGAGC
>JAJZFE010000353.1 GCA_021798655.1 Acidobacteriota bacterium
ACGACGGCTGGTGACGGTGGGCTCGACGGCAAAGTTATAGGACGGGGGTGGCGAGGTGGTGGCCCATTCAAGGGTCCAGGCATCCCACGGGTCGGGGCCTGCCTCTTTGCCGCGGAAGTAGGAGTGGACGAGGTTGTAGACGAAGATGAGGGTGGCGACGGTTTGGATGATGGCACCGATGCCGATCCACATGTTCCAGACCTCCCATCCTCGGCCTGCCTCGTAGGTGTAGATGCGGCGCGGCATGCCGAGCAGTCCGGGGATGTGCATGAGATCGAAGGTGATGTGGAAACCGATGACGAAGAGCCAGAAGTGCCACTTGGCCAGGGTCTCGTTCATCATGCGGCCGGTGACCTTGGGGTACCAGTAGTAGAAGGCGGCGAAGAGTGAGAAGAGGATGCCACCGACCAGTACGTAGTGGAAGTGGGCGACGACGAAGTAGGATGCGCTGAGTTGCCAGTCGAACGGAGCGACCGAGAGCATGATGCCGGTGAGGCCAGCGAGCAGGAACTGAAAGAGGAAGCCAGCGGCAAACATCATGGGCGGTCGATATTGGACTTTGCCGCCCCAGATGGTGGCAAGCCAGTTGAACATCTTGATGCCGGTGGGCACGGAGACGACCATGGTGGCGAAGACGAAGAAGGTGTTGCCTGCGGGGCCCATGCCTGCGGTAAACATGTGGTGAGCCCATACGCCGAGGCTGACGAATCCGATGCCGACGGAGGCGGCGACCATGGCGGGGTAACCGAAGATGGCCTTGCGTGAGAAGACCGGGATGATCTCGTTCATGAAAGCGAAGGTAGGCAGGATGAGGATGTAGACCTCGGGGTGTCCGAAGATCCAGAAGAAGTGCATCCAGAGCATGGCTGAGCCACCGGCCTGAGTGTCGAAGAAGTGTCCGCCGAGGTAGCGATCGATGCAGAGCATGATCTGCGCGGCGGTGAGCGGGCTGACGACGACGAAGACCATGCAACTGGTGACCAGGAAGAGCCAGACCAGCAGTGGCATGCGGGTAAGGATCATGCCTTTGCAGCGCATACAGAAGGCGGTAGCGACGATATTGACGGCGGTGGCGGTGGTTCCGATGCCGCTGAGCAGAACCGATAGGGTCCAGTAATCCGTACTGTGGCCGGGCGAGAAGACGCGGGCGGTGAGGGGAGCGTAGGCGAACCAGCCGACGTCGGGAGCCGAGCCTGCGCCGTAGAGTCCACTGGCGGCGAAGTAGCTGAGATAGAGCAGAACGCCACCGAATGCAGAGAGCCAGAAGCTGAAGGCATTGAGGCGCGGGAAGGCCATGTCGCGGGCACCGATCATCAGGGGGATGAGGTAGTTTCCGAAGCCGAAGAGGACCGGAATGCCTACGAAGAAGACCATGGTGGTGCCGTGCATGGTGAAGAGCTGATTGAAGACCTGGGGACTGAGGAAGTGATTGTTGGGGACGGCCAACTGAATCCGCATGAGCAACGCCTCTGCCCCGGCGATGACGAGGAACAGCAGGGCATAGACGATATACATGATGCCGATTTTTTTATGATCGACGGTCGTCAGCCACTCGTAGATAACGCTGGGCCTGGGAGGCTGGGCCGAGCGGGTCTGATCGATTGCTTCCAAGCCCGAGGTTGCGGTTGCCATAGATCTCTGCTTTCCGGTGCGTGCTAGTGGAGTGTGGTGAGGTATGCGGTGATGGCGTCCAGATCGTGATCGTTGAGGTGCATGGATGGCATCAGGGATCCGGGCTTCATGAGGCTGGGGTCCGCGATCCATTGACGCAGGTTTTGCGGGTTGTTGACGATGGGCCCGGAGGCGATAGTGTCCCGGCTGGCGAGATGAGTGAGGTCGGGGCCGAAGCGTCCGTTGGCCACGGTGCCGGAGACAGTGTGGCAGTTGATACAAGCGTTATGCAGAAAGACGGTCTCGCCTTCTTGCGCGAGCGGATTGGCAGAGAGGTCGGGGTTGGCGAGTTGCTGCTGCTGCTTGATCCACAAGGCGAAGTCCGCGGGCGATTGGGCATAGACACGAAGCAACATTTTGGCGTGCTGCGCTCCGCAGTATTGGGCACACTGCCCGAGGTAAAGACCGGGGACGGCAGGGTCGATCCACATGGTGTTGATGCGGTTCGGGATGAGATCGGTCTTGCCGGCGAGACGTGGAATCCAGAAGCTGTGGGATACGTCGGCGGAGGTCATCTCCAGATAGGTGGGCGTGGGCGATTTGGGATCGCTGACAGGTATGTGCAACTCGTTGGCGGTGACGACGCCCCACTTGGGATAGCGATACTCCCACCAGTACTGGTGGCCGATGACGGTGACGTCGACCGCGTTTGCGGGCTTGGGTGCGGCCTCGGTCTCGAGGATGACGCGGGTGGTGGAGAGGAAGAGCATGACCACAATCAAGATGGGGATGACGGTCCAGGAGAGTTCGATCTGGTTGCTGCCGTAGATCTGAGCGGGCTCGACGAGGGAGTCGTCTTTGCGGTGGCGGAAGCGCACCATGGCGTAGAAGAGCAGGCCACCGACGATGAGAAAGATGACCAGCGTGACCGAGAGAATCAGCATGGAAAGGCTGAAGATCGAGCGAGCCGGGGTAGCGGCGGGATCGAAGATATTGGTCGGCGAGACGGCGAATGCCGGGACGGCGTGAAGGAGCAGCAGGGCGGCGAAGGCGAGGAGACCAGTCCGGAGCGAAGACACTCGATCCAGTAGATGCTGCGTTGGAGCCTGCTCTCTGGTGCCTGGCGCGTGGTACTGGAGCGCGAACTCACGCTGTGCATGGTGTTGCTCTGGGTGCCGTGTCGGGCGGTCGCTGGACATCTGCCGTGCCTCACTTGATTTACATCGCTAGCAACGAATCGGAGTGACGCCGAGACATGCCTTCCGCAGCCATTCTGGAAGGCAATTGTCGTACGTCAGGAAGAGTTTCGCATTTTCCATCACAGGAAGCTGTGACACAGGTCACAGACTGGAAGAATAAACAGGAAGATAGTTATATGGTTGTGCGCCTAAGGGTGCATTGATCGTCTTGTTTTCTGATTGACCCGGGAAGAGATCGTTAGTGGAACGCGATGCTGCGGCTTTGCGGTTGCAGCAGGAATCTGTGGTTGATCGTTGACATCGTTTCGACAACACCAGAGCCCGGCAGGAGGATGGCTGCGAGGGTCTGGTGTTGTATCGGAGTGCTGGAGCCTCCTGTTTTGGCGGAAATGTGCCCCCGGACGTGTCCGTTGCTTTTTATGCTTTGCCTACGGTGGACGCCCTGGCGACGACCTTGGGTTGGACGCGGATATCTCGAAACTCCGGGGTGGCTGTTCCTGAGAGTAATGTGGTGGTCAGGCTGGCGGCTTGCTCGCCTAATTCCGCCGTATTCTGATCGATCGAACTCAGAGGGACCTCGAGATAGGTAGCGAGCCTGAGATTGCCGCAGCCGATGACCGCGATGTCATTCGGTACGTTAAGGCCTGCCTCGAGAATGCAGTTGATTGCACCTACGGCGGACAGATCGTTGTAGCAAAATACGGCGTCCGGCCGCTTCTTCGACTGCAGCAGCTTGGCCATGGCTGCGAAGCCAACCTTGTCTCCTGCCTCTTCGAGTCGAACGCGGTGTACGACCAGGCTATCGATCTGCGGGAGTCCAGCCATCTGCAGGGCTTGTTGATAGCCGCGAAACCGGTCGGCACCGGTGCTCAACTCTGAGTTGCCGATGTGCGCAATTCTGCGGCGGTTGCAGGAGACAAGATGCGCGGTTGCCATAGCACCAGCGGCGACGTCGTCGGTACCGACGAAATGGGTAGACAGATTGGGTAAGACGCGGTCGATGAGGATATAAGGAAGATTTGCTTCCAGTAGCGACCGCAGCCCTTCGGTTCCGGTTTGGCAGGAGGCGAGCAGCAGAGCATCCACCCCTCGTGCGAGCAAGTTGTCAATCTCTTCCGCTTCCATCTGCGGATCTTCTTCTGCCGATGCGAGTACGAGTTGATATCCGCGTTTGCGCAGGCCTGCTTTCAGTCCCTTGGCAAATTCGGCGAAAAAGGTGTGAACCAGGTCTGGAACGATGAGACCGATCGTGTTGCTATGCCCCGACGCGAGGCCGCGGGCAAGGAGGTTGGGGCGGTAGTTAAGCTCTTTGACCCGTTTGAGCACACGACGGCGGGTGGCTTCGCCTACATCAGGCTTGTTGCGCAGCACCTTTGAAACCGTGATGGTGGAGACACCGAGGTCTGCAGCGATGTCCTTGAGCCGAATAGCCATCCAGTGTCTTCCCTAGCTTCCTTCCGGGGCCGTAACTATATTTATTCACGGCTTGGTTATGAAGGTACAGGAAATGAGAACTGAGACCCCACGGGGGAGGGTGGTTGGCCCGCTGACTCATTGTTCGAGACTGGGCAGTTTGCCTCAAGCCCTCCGGTAAAAATCTCTTGCGTCCGGGTCTTGGTTGCTGCTATACGTTAGCGGTAACGTTGGTTATATTTGCGACTTCGCCGCTGCGGGAGCGCAGACAGCCAAGCACAAAGAACAGAGGAGCAACACCATGAGCAGCAGTCCTGCCAGTATCGACAAGAACGGTTCTCTTGCAGACCTTGAGGAGTGGGATGAGTTTCTTGAAGGAAGGTATAAAGAGGGCAAAACGCAGGAAGAGTTTCGAGTTTACGATGCGACGGCGACTCCGGGTGTCGCCGAGTTCTATCGTCTAAACCACGAGAACCAGACGCTGAATTATGTGCTCGACAAGGAACGGACCTACTTCAGCCTGCAAAAAGGCCAGAAGACGGTGTGGGAGGCGGCTGAGTTTCTGAATACGTTGGTAGACGATAGTGATCCGGACACGGACCTGACCCAGATCGAGCATCTGCTACAGACCTCGGAGGCCATTCGACGTGATGGACATCCACGCTGGATGGTGCTGACGGGGTTCATCCACGATCTTGGCAAGTGCCTGTGTCTGTATGGAGAGCCGCAGTGGGGTGTGGT
>JAJZFE010000023.1 GCA_021798655.1 Acidobacteriota bacterium
ACGGAGTTTGTGACCAACGCTACCTCTACCTGAGGCGGGGCCGTTAACCGTCCGTTTCCGTTCATGCTCAAACCCTGTCCGGCCATCGGAAGTTGATCCGCGCCTGGCCGGCCTTCTAAAAATCGTGACTCAAAAACTTGTTGGTCCGCAGCAACGGGAAAAATCATCGCATCCGTGCCGCAGTTGTTATGGCAATCATCCTGTAATCGATCACCTGCTTCTAGTATGCACCAAAACGACAAGGAGTAGTGAGCACGGGGTAAGGCGTAGTGACATTCCCCTCTGCTCCTTACTCTCTACCCTCTGCCTCAATTCACAAACCGCCGCATCCGCACATTCATCACAATCCCCAGCGCCAGAAACATATAAATCACCGACGACCCCCCATAGCTCATCAACGGCAGCGGAATCCCCGTCACCGGCATCAACCCCACGCACATCCCGATATTCACCGCAATCTGGAACAGCAGCACCCCCACCACGCCCATCACAATCAAGCTCCCCGGCGGGTCAGCCGACGTCTGCGCATTCTGAATCAGCCTTACCAGAATCAAAAAATACAGCAGCAGCACGCCCACCGCACCGATAAACCCATGCTCCTCGCAGAACGCCGCAAAGATAAAATCCGTATACGGAATCGGCAGAAAATCCCCCTGCGTCTGCGTGCCTTTACTCTGCCCCTTCCCCCACAATCCTCCCGACCCCACCGCAATCAGCGACTGCCGAATCTGGTATCCCGACGCCTGCGGATCACTATCCGGATTCATGAACGCCGTCAGCCTTGCCCGCTGATACGGCTTCAGCAGCTTCCCCGAAGCCAGCCCGACCCCGCCCAGCAGCACCATGCTCAGCAGCAAAATCCCCGCCTGCTTCCATCGAATCCCGCCCAGAAACAGCCCCACCACCAGCACCGGCAGATACGTCAGCGACGTCCCCAGGTCCGGCTCCTTCAGCACCAGCACCAGCGGCACGCCAATCAGCGCAAACGCCTTCCCGATATCCTTCCAGCTCAACTCCCGCCCATCCTCCACAATCTCCCAGAAGAACCGCGCCGCCACCAGAATCAGCACCAGCCTCACCCACTCCGACGGCTGAAAGTGCACCCCTCCGCCAAGATTGATCCACCGCCGCGCGCCCAGCACCTTGGTCCCCACCAGCCTCACCGCCAGCAGCGACACCAGGCTCACCCCATATGCCCAATACGCAATCCCCAGCAGCCGGTGATAATCCACCAGCGAGATCGCAAACATCCCCACAATCCCCACCGCCAGAAACAGCATCTGTTTCTGCTGAAACCCATGAAACTTGGTCATCTCGGTAGCGGACCGGATCTCCAGCACGCTAATCACCGAGAGCACAAGCACCAGGCCCAGCAGCATCCAGTCGAAATCCCGAAACCGCGATCGAATCATCCCCTACCAGTCTACCGGCTTCCACTCGCCACACTTAGCGGCGCCGCCACACCCGGCACCGCCGCCACAGTTGGCGCCGCCGCCACCTTCTGCAAATTCCCCGCCCGCTCTCGCTGCTCGGTCACATACGCATCGATCACCTGCGCGGCCAGCTTCGCCGAATTATTCCCCATATACCCATGCTCCCACAGCACGGCCACCACAATATCCGGATTCCGCCGCGGCACCATCCCCACAAACCACGAATTAGGAATCGTACTCTTGTCCGTGCTGCCCTTCTTGCGTCCGCTCACGACGTCCGCCGTTCCCGTCTTCCCTGCAAAGTCAATCCCATCCAGATGCGCCGCCGCCGCCGTCCCAATCGGGCTCAGCACATTCGCCATATCGTCCGTAATAATCTCCCAGTTCTCCGGCGTCATCGGAACTCTGGCCACGCCCGCACCCGGATACATCTGATCGATCGTCGCCTGCTCCTCGCTCGGCAACTGACCCGGCATCAGAAGGTGCGGCCTCACAAACACGCCGCCTGAAGCAATCCCACTCAGCGTCCGCGCCTCCTGCATCGGCGTCTCCTCGGTCGCTCCCTGTCCAATCCCCACTGAAATCGTCTCGCCCGCATACCACTTGTCGTGCTGCGTCTTCAGCTTCCACTCCTCACTCGGCACAACGCCCGCCTGCTCGTCCGGCAGGTCGATCCCCGTCTTCTGTCCCAGCCCCACGCTGTGCGCATAGCGCGCAATCGTCTCGATCCCCAGCTTATTCGCCAGCGTGTAGTAGAACGTGTCGCACGAGTAGGGCAGCGCGTTGTGAATGTCTACAAACCCATGGTGCCGGTCGCAGCCAAAAAAGTGTCCATAGAATGTCGCGCCACCGTTGCACACTACCTGCATCGTCTGCGCGACGTTTTCCTGCAGGCCCGCCAGCGTCATCACCACCTTGAACGTCGACCCCGGCGCCAGTTGCGCCTGAATCGCCTTATTCATCATCGGGTGGTTCGGATCGTCCATGATGCTCTTCCAGTACGACGACGACAGCCGCACCGAAAACTGGTTCGGATCGAACGTCGGCCGCGACACCATCGCCAGGATCTCGCCGGTATGCGGATCCATCGCCACAATCGCGCCGTTCTTCCCCTCCATGGCTCTCTCCGCGGCCATCTGCACATCCAGGTCGATCGTCAGCCGCAGGTCCTGGCCCGGCACCGCCAGCTCCTGCCCCATCTGCCCCACTTCTTTTCCATGCGAGTTCACAATGATGTCGCGCGACCCATCCGTCCCCCGCAATATCGAGTCATACGTCTCCTCAATCCCCGACTTCCCCACCACATCGCCCGGCTCATAGGCCGCAAACCGCTCCTCATTCAGATCGTTCTCGCTCACCTCGCCCACATACCCGATCGCATGCGCCAGGAACCCATCCTTCGGATACAGTCGCCGCTGTTCATCCAGCGTCTCCAACTCCGGCAGCTCATCCCTGTGCGCTGCAATAAACGCCTGCTCATCCGGCGTAATATCCTGCTTCAGCGGAATCGGCTGATACTTCGGCGCATATTGAAAATGCCGCAGCGTCGCCTGAATCTGTTCCAGCGGAAGATGCAGCCCCTCCGCAATCAACGGCAGGTCCGCCTCCAGATTCTTCTGCTGCTCGCGCAACAAATAGCACGTCACCGACGGATAGTTGTCCACCAATATCCGCCCATACCGATCGAAGATCTTCCCCCTCGGCGCCAGCACCGGAACCTTGCGCACCCGATTCTGTTCCGCCAGCACGCGATACGTATCCGCCCCCAGAATCTGCAACCGCCACAGCCAGCACCCCAGCACCAGCATCACCGCCGCCACCACATACTGCGACACATGCAGCTTCGCCGCCGACAACTTCTCCTTCCGATCGATGCTGTCCAAATCCATTCCGAAACCCTGCCTCTATCCCCTACGCTCTATCCTCTACCCTCTGCTCTAATCCCGCGTCCGAAACTGATCCAGCAGATAAAACACCGGAACCGCAATCACGCAATTGGCCACTGCCGAGATCAGCGCGCTGAGCGGCAGCAATCGATACGTCGCATCGCCCAGCAGCCAGTGCGCAATCAAATACAGCAGCCCGCTCTGTCCCAGGCTCAGCGTAAACACCAGCGCCACGCGGTTCACCACATTATCGACATCCACCGCGAACCCAACGCTGGCGGCCACATATCCAATCACACCCTTGGCAATCCCATCCACGCCAAACGGATGATTGGTCAACCCATCCTGAAACAAACCAATCAGCGTACCGGTCACCGCGCCCGCAATCGGGCTGCGTCGCGACACCGCAAAAAAAATCGTAGCAATCAACGGCAGGTCAATATGAATCAACCACGGCAGCGTCTTGGGCAGCAGCGCCTGCAGCAGCAGGCAAACCAGCGGCGCCATCACGGTCACTCCCGGATGGAACCCATACTGATCCAGCTCTTCGCGTGATGTATAACTCCGCTCTGCCATCGCCCTCATCCTGAACCTTCACTCTTCATCGCAATCGCATTGCCCCTTCACTTCCGTCATCCCGAGCGAAGCGAAGGACCCCTGTAGTTGCTCTTACCGTTGCCGTTGCTCTGGCTCTGGCCGTTGCCGTTGCCCTTGCCCTTGCCCTTGCCCTTGCCCTTGCCCTTGCTGTTGCTGTTGCCTTTTTGGTTGTCATCCCGTAGGGATCTGCTGTTGCCTTTGCTGTTGCCTTTGCTTTTGCTTTTGCTTTTGCTTTTGCTTTTGCTTTTGCTGTTGCTGTTGCTGTTGCCTTTCCCCTTCCCTTTCCCTTTCCCCTTCCCTTCCTACCAATCTTCCCTGCGTCTCCCTCGCTACTGCGGGCTCCCCTCCGTCGTCGGACTCTGCACCGCACTCCCCGCCGCGGCTCCCGGCGTCAACTCCGCCGCCGGCGCCGCCGCACCCGGCGAAAACCGATCCGGCCGCACCGCGGGCTTGGGCCGCGGCAGCCCCGAGTTCGGAATCCCCGCCACGCCTCCCACCTGGCTCTCCGGCGAATCCGAAACCACTCCACCCGCAGGCGCAGCCGTCCCCGCCGCCGCAGCAGCATCCGAGTGCAAACTCGGCAGCTTCTCCGCAATCAAATCCGCAGCCTTCTGGTTCGCCTCCTGCGTAGCCTCCGCCGCAGCCGCATCCTGCGCCGCCGTCGGTGTCAGCGCACTCGACGTCCCCGTAATCACCAGCACCTCTTCCAGCCGCGACAGATTCGCCCACGGCTTAATCATGATCGCCGTATACGGCTGGTGCAGCGGGTCCGGCGCAATCGACTCGATCACTCCCACCGGCAGCCCTCGCGGAAACACCAGATCTCCGCCCGAGGTCAGCACCTGCTCTCCCGGCGTAATCCGCGAGTCCGCCGTCAGATTATTAATCTCCACCTGTCCCATCGCCGTCCCGCGCAGTATCCCGCGTATCCGTGTCGACGCCAGAATCACCCCCGCACCCGACGACGCATCATCGATCAGCAGCAACTGTGCCGTATGCGGAAACACATCGCGAATCTTCCCCACCACCCCATCCGG
>JAJZFE010000459.1 GCA_021798655.1 Acidobacteriota bacterium
GCAGGTGGAGTGGGGCGGGCGCGATGTGCGGATTGTGGATACGGGCGGCGTGGTGCCGGATGATGAGGCGCTGATTCCGGCAGAGATCTTTCGCCAGGCGAAGGTGGGGCTGGAAGAGGCGGACGCGATCATCATGGTGGTGGACGGGCGGACGGAGCTGGCGGCGCCGGATGTGGAGCTGGCGCGGCTGCTGCTGCGCGGCGGCAAGCCGGTGTTTCTGGCGGTGAACAAGATGGACTCGCCGGAGATGTTTGCGGCGGCGGAGAACTTTCGCCGGCTGGGGTTCAAGAATGTGTGTCCGATCTCGGCGGAGCATGGGTCGGGGATCGGCGACCTGCTGGACGAGGTGTGGGAGGTGCTGCCGGCGGAGCGTGAGGTGGGCGAGCCGAAGAAGAACTCTGCGCTGAAGGGCGCGACCGGCAACGACGAGCGGCGCAAGAGCAAGCGCAAGGAACATGCGGCGGCGGTGGCGGAGGAGAAAGAGCAAATGCGGGGGTCTCTCCACTCCGGCGCAAAGGGCGCGCCTCCGGTCGAGATGACAGAGGTAGAGGGTGAGATTGAAGAGGGTGTGACATACGACGAGGACGGCGACGAGGTGGACGCGGAGACGCCGGAGCGGCGGCTGCGTTCGCATGGCGAGCATGTGTCTCGGGAGACGAAGATCGCCATCATCGGGCGGCCGAATGTGGGCAAGAGCACGCTGCTGAATGCGTTGACCGGGACGGATCGCGCGATTGTGAGCCCGATCGCCGGGACGACGCGCGACGCGGTGGATGAGGTGGTGGAGCGCGAGGGGCACCGGTTCCGGTTTATCGACACGGCCGGGATTCGGCGCAAGGGCAAGACGAAGCTGATGGCCGAGAAGCTGAGCGTGATTATGAGCCGCAAGCACCTGGAGGCCGCGGACGTGAGCCTGCTGGTGATCGACGCGGCGGAGGGTGTGGCGGCGGCGGATGCGAACATCGGCGGCTATGCGCATGAGAGCGGGCGCAGCGTGATTATCGTGGTGAACAAGTGGGACTTGATGACGACGGGCCGCACCGATGGCAAGCCGCCGGCGGACAAGAAGATCTATGAGCAGCAGGTGCGGGACTCGCTGAAGTACCTGGAGTATGCGCCGGTGGTGTTTGTGACGGCGAGCGAGGCGAAGGGGATCGCCGAGGTCTTCAAGAAAGTGGAGCTGGTGAGCCGGGAGCGCAGAAAGCGCGTGACGACGGGGGAGATGAACCGGTTCCTGGACAAGATCGATTTTCAGCGGGCGAGCGTGCCGATGAAGAAGCGCGTGAAGATCTACTACATGACGCAGGCCGCGGTGGCGCCGCCGACGTTTGTCCTGTTCACGGACCGCGACGTGAAGCTGCACTTCAGCTATGAGCGGTTTCTGGCCAATGAGATTCGGGACACGTTCAAGTTTATTGGCAGCCCGATCTGGTTCAAGGTGAAGGCGCGGAACAAGAAGAAGGCGGAGTAGGCGAGCTACTCGATGGCGGGCGGCGGGTTGTAGGGCGGGTAGGGCGCGGGGTAGAGCGGTGAGGCGGTGGTGGGTGGCGGGGTGGAGGCCGCCAGCAGGTCGCCAAGCATGGGGTAGCGGCCGGCGAGGAAGTAGAGCGCGTAGGCTTCGAGGAAGGTGAGCAGCGTGCCGACGCCGAAGGTGGTGGCCCACAGGATGAAGGCGTAGAAGGCAATCGCGAGGACGATGCCCAGGCCGACGAGGACAGGCAGCGGTATGCCCGCGAGATGGAGCAGGAAGCCGATGAGCGCGCCGACGATGCCCACGATGAGGAGCACGAGGATGATGCCGATCTCAAAGACGATGGCCCAGGCCATGTAGCCGGCGACGGCGAGGACGAGCTTGAGGCAGGCGAAGGCGGTGAACTGGCCGGGTTCGTTGCGGATGAGCTGGCCGAGACGGCGGAAGGCTTCGGCGAGGGTGGTGTCTTCGAGGGCGAGCGAGGGGACGATGAAGTCCGAGAGCAGACCGCTGAGCCAGAAGATGAGGATGAAGGCCAGGTAGAAGGAGACGTAGCCGGACATGACGGTGAAGAAGAGCTCCGGCGGTGGCTGCTCGCCGGGATGCAGTTTGGACAGCGCCGAGAGCGTGACGAAGAGATGGCGGTAGAAGGTGAGCATCGGCACGGCGATGAGCGCCATGAGCGCGGTGCCGAGGGCGATCTTGAAGAGCGACCAGCGGACGGCCTGGGGGCCGTACTTGCGCCAGGGGGGCGTGATGAGGTCGCCGCGGTGGAGAACGACGTCAAAGAAGGCGAAGCGCAGCCGCGTGCAGAGGTAGAAGAGCCAGGCCCCGAAGAGCGTGAGCACAATGGCGGAGAGCAGCGATGCGGTGACGAGTACGAATCCGCCGAGCTGGCGCAAGTGCGGCACGAAAAAGACGACCAGCAGGAAGATCGGCATGAAGACGCTGCCGATGACGGTGAGGTAGGAGGTGAAGGCGAGCTTCCATGTGCGGCCGAAGCGGAAGGGCGTGAAGAGGACCAGCTTCGTGCGGGCAACGGCGGGCGAGATGGCGTCCAGCGCGGAGTAGATGGGCATGGCGGTTACTGGGGAGAGTAGCACGCCGGAGAGGGCCGCTGCGGGAAGATTTTTAGAAGGGAATGACGTGCAGGCCGGGGATGAGGTTGAAGTGGCGGACGTTGGCGGTGAGGAGTGCGAAATGCAGCGATAGTGCGGTTGCTCCAATCAAAAGGTCAGAAAAGGGGATGTTGATGCCAGCGGACTTTTGTTCCCCGTCGATTCTGCCCGCCAACTCGGCAGTCTCTTCCGTGTAGGGATAGACCACCATGGAGGCTCGTAGATCGTCGAGGAGTTTGCGACGAACGACACGCCGGTCGGGCGAGACCTCGCGATAGAGTCCATGAACAAGTTCGCCGTATCCGACCGCCGAAAGAGCAATCTCCTGATCGCCTGCAACGGCTCGTATGCGACGAAAGAGATCGGGAAGGGATTCGTGCTTGCGTTCTGAGGCAACGACCACCGTTGAATCGATGATTATGCCCACGGGTCGAACCGTGCTTCGGTGTGATGGGTACGGATTCCATCTTCGACATCATCGGCAAAACCAGGGTCGCCGGTGGTGGAGGTGCCGCGCTGCTCTAGTGCAGCAATGACATCACCGATCAGACGAGGTTTTGTCGAGAGGGGAAGCAGGACAACTTCAAAGCTCTCTAACCCGCTGCCAATGCGAACGACATCGCCTTCGCGAATACGCTCGATCAGTGCCCGGATATCTGGACTGGTTTCGGCTTCCGAGATGTGGATGACGGCCATGCGGCGATTCTATGCCTGGCTTGCGGAGGCCCGCAACCACGCGTCCCAGGCGGTGAGGGCGCGTTCGCACTGGAGGCGGTGGCGCTCTTTTTTGTCGCGGATTTTTTTGCGGAGTTCTTCTTCGAGCGGGACCAGCAGGTCGAAGGTGATGTTGGCGGGCTGGAAGTGCCTGCTCTCGGCGTGGGTGATGTAGTGGGTGAGTGAGCCGTTGGCGGTGAGGCGCGGGGCGGGGGTGGGCTGTTCGCCGCGGGCGAGGGCGGCGGCGTAGCGCCCGGCGAGCAGGCCGCTGGCGATGGATTCGGTGTAGCCTTCGACGCCGGAGAGCTGGCCGGCGATGAGGATGCCGGGGTGCTGCTTGAGTTGCAGCGTCTCGGTGAGCAGCGAGGGCGCGTGGATGTAGGTGTTGCGGTGGACCTGGCCGTAGCGGAGGAACTTCGCGTTTTCGAGGCCGGGGATCATGCGGAGGATGCGGGCCTGCTCGCCGTACTTGAGCGAGTTCTGGAAGCCGACGAGGTTGTAGCTGTCGGCGCGGAGAGTCTCCTGGCGGAGCTGGACGCAGGCGTAGGGCCAGCGGCCGGTCCTGGGGTCGGTGAGGCCCGCGGGCTTCATGGGGCCGAAGCGGAGGGTGTCGCGGCCGCGGCGGGCGGTCTCTTCGATGGGGAGGCAGCCTTCGAAGTATTGCGGGACTGAGATCTTCGCCGCAGAAGAAGACAAATGCGGGGGTCTCTCCGCTGCGTCCGCAAAAGGCGCGGACTCCGGTCGAGATGACATTTCTGTGGCGGGGAGGGATGCAGATTCCTCCGCTTCGCTGCGGAAGGACAAGGAGGGAGAGGCGGGGATCTGCTCCCAGGGTTTGTGGTGGATCTTTTCGGCGGCGGCGAGGGCGTCGATGAAGGCTTCGTACTCGGGTTTGGTGAAGGGGCAATTGATGTAGTCGGCGGTGCCTTTGTCCCAGCGCGCGGCGAAGTAGACCTTGTCCATGTCGATGGAGGCGGCGTCGACGATGGGGGAGATGGAGTCGTAGAAGGCGAGTTGTTCGGTGCCGGTGAGGCGCTGGAGTTCAACGGCGAGTGGCGAGCTGGTGAGTGGGCCGCTGGCGAGGATGGTGATGGTGTCGGGATCGTTCTCGTGGAGGTGGGTGACCTCTTCGCGGCGAGTCTCGATATTTGGATGTTGGGATATCAGGTGAGCGACGCGCGCGGAGAAGAGGGCGCGATCGACGGCGAGGGCGTGGCCGGCGGGGACGGCGGTGGCGTCGGCGGCCTGCAGAAGGAAGCTGTTGGCGCGGCGCATCTCCTGCTTGAGGAGCCAGGGTGCGGAGTTTTCGGACTCGGACTTGAGGGAGTTGGAGCAGACGAGCTCGGCGAAGTCGGAGGTCTGGTGCGCCTCGGTGGAGCGCAGGGGGCGCATCTCGGAGAGGATGACCTTGCAGCCGAGGCTGGCGGCTTGAAGTGCGGCTTCGGGGCCGGCGAGGCCGCCGCCGATGATGTGGATAGTCTTCATGAGGGGCTAGGTTCCAGGTTCCAGGTTCTAGGATCGGGCGAGAGCGGTGAGGTTGTCGCCGGAGAGGCGCATCATGAACCACTCGGATTTTTTGCGCGCGCCGATGCGGTGGTAGAAGTCGATGGAGGGGGTGTTCCAGTCGAGGACGGACCATTCGAGG
>JAJZFE010000306.1 GCA_021798655.1 Acidobacteriota bacterium
GCAGGGCCTGCGCGGGAGTATCGCCGAGGAGAATGAACATGTGCTGCATGTGGTCCATGTACTGCTGGCGGATGGTCTGGTAACGGGGGCTGGGGTTGAGGTAATAGTCGCGGTCGGGCAGGGTGAGCCCGCCCTGGCCGGTGCTGGCGATCTGCTGTGAGCTGTCCTTCTGGTCCTGCTGCACGCCTACGAAGAAGAACGCACCGCCGCCGCGACGGTCCTGCTGCGCGTTGAAGGCAGCGAGGTCGTGGATGGACTTGAGGTTGGCGATGGCTTCGAGCTGCGGCTGCAGGGGTTTGGCGCCGAGCTTGTCGACGGTGGCGGTGTCCATGCAGGCGGCGAAGTAGTCGCCGTACTGTTTCTGCAGGGGCGATTTGGGGGAGTCGGCGGCAGCCTTGAGGTCGGTGTAGAGCAGGTAGTTGTTGTAGTCGGCGAGCTCGTTGAAGCGGCCCCAGCGGACCTGGTCGGCGGGGATGGGGTTGTTCTTCATCCAGTTACCGCAGGCGTACTGGTAGAAGTCGTTGCAGGGGTCGGCGGTCTTGTCGATGGCGGAGAGATCGAAGATGACGGGCTTTTTGGGGATGGCGGTGGGGCCGCTGTCGTCGGCAGGGAGGACGATGGACTGGTCCGTGGTGATGGTCTGGGCCTGTACGAGCGGAAGGGTGGCGGCAAAGAGAGCGGCGAGGATAAGCGGACGCATAGGGCTCCTGTGACTGAGCTGAAGATTGAGTGTACGCGGATGACGATACACCGCAACGGAAAGACGCGTTGGGCTAAAGAGTGATGTTTATGGGGTGAAAAAAGGGGGATGTGGCACGCGTGAGGCACACGGCTCCGAGGCCAGGGTTGAAGCCCTCGGCTCATCCAGGATGCCCGTGCGTGTGAGGTGTGAGGTTCGAAGGGTGCGCCTGTTGATGGTGGGCGCTAGAAGACGCGGACGTGGAAGTCGAGGTACTTGCGTGGGTCCTGGCGGATGGCAGTGACGAGGTCGGAGGAGGTGGTGAGGAGGTGGTTGAGGTTGTTGTAGGCGTCGTCGTTGGTGGCGAGCTTGCCGAGGGAGCCCTTGCCAGCGTTCACATTCCCGAGGAGGGTGTCGAGCCGGGTGACGGTGTCGTCGAGCTTGCGGGCGAAGTTGGGGTCTTTGGCCACCAGGCCGATGGAGCCCTTGCCATTGTCGATCTCGGCGAGGAGGGAGTTGGCGTGGGCGATGGTGTCGCTGAGGTTGTCGTAGAGATTGTCGTCTTTGAGGAGCTTGCCGGCAGAGCCGTGACCTTTGTTGAGCTCGTTGGAGATATCGTCGAGCCGGGCGACGGTGTCGTTGAGGTGGGTGTAAAGCTGGTCGTCGTGGACGAGTTTGCCAAGGGAGCCCTGGCCGTTGTTGATGCCGGTGACGAGGTCGCGGATCTGCGTGAGGGTCTGGTCAGCCTTGTTGTAGAGGTCGGGGTCGTTGATGAGCTTGCCGGCGGAGCCTTTGCCGGAGAGGATGGCGGACTCGATGAGGTCGAGCTTCTTGAGGATGACGTCGGCGTCTTCGACGGTCCCCTTGCTGGACTTGACGACGTCGTTGAGGGAGGGCGAGGCGGTGGTGCGGAGCTCGTCGCCGGTGGCGAGGGCGGGGCCTGTGGCGAGGGTGCTATCGAGATCGAGGACGGTGTCGCCGAGCACGCCGATCGTGGCGAGCTCAGCGGTGGTGTCCTTGTGCAGGCTCGACTGGTATTTGGGGTCGATCTTCATGAGCACGTAGACGGGAGTGAGCTTGCGATCGGGAGCGGTGGTGACGGTGACGCGGGTGACCTCGCCGATGGTGACGCCTTCCAGCTCGACGGGTGCGCCGACTTTGAGGCCCTGGGAGTTGTCAAAGTAGGTGTGGACGATGATCTTGTGGCTGAAGAGGCTCATGCCGGAGGCGCTGGTCATGAGGAAGAGCAGGATGCAGAGCAGGGTGACGGAGATGAGCATGATCACGCCGACCTTGAGCTGCGACCATTTGACTTCCTGTTGGCTCGGCATAGGGCTTTCCTTTGGAGGATGGCGCGCGTGGCGACCTGGATGGCTGGCGTGGCTCCATCGTATCAGCCGGAGGATGGAGGCTGTCGAGCGTGTGGAGATTCTGATGCGCGGGCGTGGGGTGTCGGTGCGGAATTGTGCGGCGCGTCAGCCTTCGGCGACGACGACGGCGATGGAGGTGGTGCGGGAGTGGGAGAGTGAAAGAGAGAGGTGGCGAATGCCGAGGCGCGCGGCAATCTCTGCGGCACGGCCGTGGAGGTGCAGCTCCGGGCGCTGGCCGGGGAGGCGGCGGACCTCGATCTCGCGCCAGTGGACGCCGCGGCTGATGCCGGTGCCGAGGGCCTTGGCTCCGGCCTCTTTGGCGGCAAAGCGCGCGGCCAGGCTTTCGGCGTAGTTCTTCTTCGCCATGCAGTAGGCGATCTCGCCGGGAGTGTAGACGCGGTGGAGGAAGGCCTGGCCGAAGCGCTGGTAGCTGCGCTCGATCCGGTCGATTTCGATGAGGTCAGTGCCGAGGCCGAGGACCAAGCGGGGGACTCCTTGGAGATAGTGTACGCAGGCCGTGGACACGGCGGGCTGCGGAGAGAGTTGATACCCCGATGGGGGCATGGCAGAGCGAGGCGGCGCGACGGCCGTAGCAGGGTGCAACAGCGGTGGCGGGGGTGGCGGAGGCTCCGATAACGGTGGGGACGGCCTGGGTGGATGGAGGTCGGAAGGGAGGTCGCAGCATGACGATGAGTGCGTGTGCATCGAGTGTCGGGGTGACGTCGCCGGTGGCGGAGGTGGTGCCGTGTGAGCTGCAACTGCGGTGCTTCAGCTATGAGGAGCGGTTCGGGGTGATGGGGGCGATGCTGGAGGCGCTGGACCAGTGCGGATGCTGGATGGAGGCGCGCGAGGCGGTGTCGGCGACGCGCGTGGAGATGCGGTTTGCGGCGCGGCTGGAGGCGTCCGATGAGCTGTATACGGGGCTGATCGCAGCCGGCGTGGAGATGACGCGGGAGAGCCATATGGCGCTGACCTGGCTGTGTACGCGACGGCGGCATCAGCCGGAGGGCGCGAGCGTGTTTGCGACAGTGGGGGTGCGGTTGGAGATGAACTTTCTGGAGGAGCCGGAGCTGGAGATGGGGTTCGTGGCGCAGGGGCTGGCGTAAAGCGTACGCGGGCGGTGCGATAGACTGAGAGAGCTTATGCAATCGACCTCGGCAACGCAGCCCATCATCGTCGCAGAACACCTTGGCAAGACCTATCGCAGTGGCAAGCTGGAGGTTCCGGCGCTGCGGGATGTGACGTTTACCGTGATGCCGGGGGAGTTCGTGGCGATTGTGGGTCCGTCGGGATCGGGGAAGTCAACGCTGTTTTACGTGCTGGGCGGGCTGACGTCGGCGACGCATGGCTCGCTGCACATTCAGGGGCAGGACTTTTCGCGGCTGAACGATGGGCAGCGGACGAGCCTGCGGCGGTCGCAGATCGGGTTTGTGTTTCAGCGATTCAACCTGCTGCCGACGATCTCTGCGCGGGCCAACATCGAGCTGGCACATGACATTGCCCAGACGGGCGCGAAGCCGGGTAAGGCCTTCGACGAGCCGCTGCTGAAGCATCTGTCGGGGCTGCTGAAGATCGACGGTCGGCTGGACCATCGGCCGAATGAGTTGTCGGGCGGCGAGCAGCAGCGTGTGGCGATTGCGCGGGCACTGATTACGCGGCCGGCGATCCTGCTGGCCGATGAGCCGACCGGGAACCTGGACACGCAGAACTCCGACGCGGTGCTGGAGATGCTGCAGACGAGCAGCCGTGAGCTGAACCAGACGGTGCTGATGATTACGCATAACCCGGAAGCAGCGCAGATTGCGGACCGGATTCTGTACATGCGCGATGGGCAGATCGTGAAGATCGAAGCCGGGCGCGGACGCGCGGCGCTGGTGTAGCGCAGGTGGCGCGCTGGAGCGGGACGCGGTATGCTTGGCAACCAGCACTGCCATTTCTGCTTGAGGAGATCGCGATTCCTATGAAGACCTTCCGTCGTGTACTTGCAATGACTACCCTGGCTGCAACGCTGGCGATGGCGGCCCCGTTTGCGTTGGCGCAGCCGATGCCGCAGGCCAAGCCCGCAGCCACGGCCAAGGCTGCTCCGGCGCTGGTGGACCTGAATACGGCGACAGCGGCACAGCTGTCGGCGCTGCCGGGCATTGGAGCCGCGTACTCGGCCAAGATTGTGGCCGCGCGGCCCTATACGGCGAAGAATCAGCTGGTGACCAAGGGCGTGATTCCGCAGGCGACCTACAACAAGATCCAAAGCCTGGTGATCGCAAAGCAGAAGTAAGCCGCACGCCAGGAAGCGGGTGGAAGGGCACATGGTCGGCAGATTCTGCCGGTGATGTGCCCTTTGCCCATTTTGGATGCGAGGGCAGGATTGGGAACGAAACGTCGGCGAGGACTGAAAGTTCCTGAAACATGACGATAGTCATGTACTTCAGGCTTCGGATGGCGTATGATAAGTGAAATAGCAAGAGAGAGCTAGCCTCTCGTTCCTTCTGGACAGCATCCCTTCGGGGAATCGTCCGCTGGATCGAGGGGCGTTTTTTTGTCCGCTGGGCGCGGGATGCGCGCCGGGGGTTGGGAAGTTCGTTAGTCTTGTGAGTGACGGGGAGAACGAGTGGTTGCAGCGGGGACAATCCGAAGCTTTGGCGCGCGTGTTCTGGCGGCTGCTGGGCTGTTGTTGCTGGCCGGCTGCCAGAGCCTGCAGCTGGGCGGTGGACAGGCGGCGCAGCTGCGCGTGATGGACGCGTCGCCGGATGCGGGCAGCGTGGACAGCTACCAGAACGGCGCGGGGCTGGCGTACAACCTCGGGCCGGGAATGGTGACGACGTATGTTCCGCTGCTGCCGGGCGCGGTGAGCCTGACGGCGTCGCGGGCGGGGACGCGGCAGGCGCTGGCAG
>JAJZFE010000376.1 GCA_021798655.1 Acidobacteriota bacterium
CCTGCGCGCTCAACCCGGCCTGCTTTCTGCGTCCCGGCGCAACCGGCAGAGCCGAGGCGCGCACGTAGCTGCCATCCGGCTGCAGCAGCCGCGCCTTCGCATCGTCGCGCAGGTACGCCTCCAGAATCTCGTCGCGCATCCGCCGCTTTGCAGCCTCGTCCTGCACCGGAAACACCACCTCGCAGCGTTCATACAGGTTCCGCACCATCCAGTCTGCGCTGCCGGCAAACACCTCTTCGCTGCCGCCGTTCGCAAACCAGAAGATGCGGCTGTGCTCCAGAAACCTGCCCACAATCGAGCGCACGCGCACCCGCTCGCTCAGGCCCTTCACGCCCGGTCGCAGCGCGCACATCCCGCGCACGATCAGGTCGATCTCCACCCCTGCCTGCGACGCGGTATACAGCGCTTCGATCGTTGGTTCATCCAGCAGGCCATTCATCTTGGCGATGATCTGCGCCTTCCGTCCAGCCTTCGCGTGTTCCGTCTCGCGCGCAATCAGCCGCAGAAAGTCCTTTGCCAGCGTCACAGGAGCCACCAGCAGCGGCCGGTACGCCTCGCTGTTCGTCTCCCACTCCGCCGTCAGGTAGCGGAAGACGCGCATCGCTGCATCGGTCAGCTCCGCGCGACAGGTCAGCAGGCTGATGTCGGTATAGAACCGCGCCGTCACCGGGTTGTAGTTGCCCGTGCCCAGGTGCGCGTAGCTGCGCACCACGCCATCGGAGTCGCGTCGCACAATCAACGCCAGCTTGCAGTGCGTCTTGTACCCGAAGATGCCGTGAAACACCTGCACCCCCGCGTCCTCCAGCTCGCGCGACCAGCGGATGTTCGAGCTCTCGTCGAAGCGCGCCATCAGCTCCACCACCACCGTCACGTCCTTGCTCTGCGCCGCCGCGCGCAGCGCCCCGAAGATCGGCGAGTCCGCGCTCGTGCGGTACAGCGTCTGCTTGATCGAGATCACGTTCGGGTCGCTCGCGCCCGCCTCAATGAACTCCTCCACCGTGTTGTAGCTGTCATACGGATGATGCAGCAGGATGTCGCCCTTGCGCAGCTCCTCGAAGATGTTGCGGCTCTTGTCCAGCTTCAACCGCCGCCCGTGGAACTCGGCAAACTTCAGGCTCTCCTGCTGGATCGCGCCATACAGCGCCATCAGCCTCGACAGGCTCACCGGAGCGGTGGTTGGAAACACCTGCCATCCCTCCAGCTCGAAGTTTCCGCGCAGCCGCTCCACGATCTCCGCGCTCGCTCCGGCTTCGATCTCCATCCGCACGGCATCGCCCTTGCGCCGGTTGTGCAGCTCCTCGGCCACCGTCTCCAGCAGCGACCGGCTCTCCTCCTCCTGCATGTAGAGGTTGCTGTTCCGCGTCACGCGAAACGTCGCGCGGTCCAGGATGCTGTATCCCCGAAACATCCCGTCCAGGTGCGCTTCGATCAGGTCTTCGAGGCGCAGAAATCCGCGCCGCCCATCGCGTTCCGGCAGCGCAATCAGCGTCGGCAGCGCGCGCGGAATCGTCACGACGCCGAGCACCTTCGCACTCGTCGCGCTCCGGGTCCGTCGCTTGTGACGCAGCAGCAGCGCCAGGCACAGCGCCTTGTTCAGCACCCGCGGAAACGGATGCGAGGGGTCCAGCGTCACCGGCGTCAGCAGCGGGTCGATCTCTTCGTGGAAGTACCGCGACGCAAACGCGCGGTCCGCCTCGCGCAGCTGCTTCCACTGCACAATCCGAATGCCGGCCGCGCTCAGGGCCGGTGCCAGGCGGCGGTTCCAGCACTCGGCCTGGTCGTCTGCAAAGCGGTGCAGAATCGTCTGCAGCTGCGCCATGCGCTCGTCCTGCGTCTGGCCGCCCTCATCGGGCTGCTGCGGCAGGCCGTGGCTCTCTTCCATGCGCTGCAAAATCCCGGCCACGCGAATCTCGACAAACTCATCCAGGTTGCTCGCCGTGATGGCCAGAAACTTCACCCGCTCCAGCAGCGGATTGCTCGCGTCCTCGGCCTCTTCCAGCACCCGCCGATTGAACTGCATCCAGCTCTCATCGCGATGCAGAAACCGCCCGCCCGGCAGGCTGCCCGCCGCACCGCGCCGCCGCACCGTTCGTGTCCCGGTGCCCGTCTCGGGGGCCGCGGCCGCAGTCATTCTTTTGCTGGTCGTCTTTCGCGTCGTCATCGTCGTTTACTGCTCCACAGGGTCACTTGCCCAAGCTTGCCACGAATCCACATCCTGCCGCGTCAAAGGAGTGTGACGATTCAGCGACACGACGGCCAATCCACCGTCGCCAACCTAATTCTCCGCTCTGCATCTAACTCTTTGAATCAACAACTCAACCGGCGTACCATCAACGTCATCACCCGCGTAGCTCGCGACCGCACCACAGCCCACCGCAAGGAGTTCTCCATGACCCGCACGACCCGTCTCTCCGCCCTCACGCTCGCCGCCACCTTCGCCCTCAGCACCGCCGCGCTGCACAGCCAGACCGTCGGCCAGGACCTGAAGGGCGCAGGCCAGGACACCGCCGCCGCCACCAGGACCGCCGCACACGACACCAAGAAGGGCACCGTCAAGGCCTACGACAAGACCAAGCAGGGAACCACCACCGCCGCGCACGACACGAAGAAGGGCACCGTCAAGGCCTACGACAAGACCAAGCAGGGAACCAGGACCGTCGCGCATGATACGAAGAAGGATACCGTCAAGGCCTACGACAAGACCGCCGACGGCACCAAGGACGTAGCCCACAAGCTCGACCCCCACTAGACCAGGACGAGGCTTCGGCGGCCCGCGCAGCGCGGTCTTCTACTGCGCCGCGCGAGCCGCTCCGGCTCCACCAGCCACACGTCGCCGAGCCCCCACAAAGACCCCGGAGCACGCCGCCACCAGCGCGATCCAGTACGCGTCCGCGCCCAGCAGATGCAGCACCTGCATCCACGTCGGCGCCATCAGCAACACGTCCGCCACGCCCAGCAGGATCTGCACCGCGATCAGCCCCAGCACCCATCGCGACACGCGCGACCGCACGCTGAGGGCCAGCCACACCGCGCACCCCAGCGCGATCACGCTCGCCGCCGGATGCAGCCACCGCATCCGCACCAGCAGCGGCGCTCCTGCCGCAAAGTCCTGCAGCAGTGCCAGCTTCAAATCCGCAGCAGGGAAGAGCGTGTCCGCCAGCGCCGCCACCGACCCGGTCGCGCCCACCACCATCGTCCCGGCCAGCGCCATCCACGCCACACGCCTCGACCGCGCACTCAGCGCCACAACGTCGCGCACACCCAGCCACCACCACGTCAGCGTCATCGCGGCCAGCAGCGCCATCGTGTTTGAAAAATGCACGCACTGCACCAGCACGCGCATCGCCGACGCGTTGCGCTCCACATAGCCGCCCTTCACCAGCACCGCGCCCAGCGCGCCCTCCGTCAGCAGCAGAACGCCGGTCCACACCACCGCACGCCGCGCAATGTCTCCCTTCGCGCGCGCCAGAAACACCCACGCCATCAACCCCACCACCAGCCACGTACACACCCCCGTCAACGAGCGGTGCATATATTCAATGATCGTCGCCACGCGCGGATGATGCGGCACAAAGTCCCCATTGCACAGCGGCCAGTGGTTCCCGCACCCATTGCCGGAGCCGGTCGCGCGCACCACCGCTCCCTGCACAATCACCAGCACCATAAACCCCACCACCACCGCCGCATAGGCCCCCAGCCCGCGCCCCCGCTTCAACCAGCTCAAAATCGCACTCATCCCCCGATTCTAATCCCCCAAAATCGGGTAGCCCGAGACTTTAGGGCCGTTCCCTCTCAGGTGTAGTCGCCAGCACTTTTCACGATTTGTCATTCCGCAGCGAAGCGGAGGAATCTGCATCTCGGGCGGCGACTACACCTGATGGCAAACCGCTTTCGCCTCGGGTCTCATCGGGGCAAAAATAGGATGGGGGCTTCAGCCCCCGGTATGCCTACGTTCACCCCAGCTCTCGCGCCCGCTCCGTCGCCCGCTTCACTGCCTTAATCAGCGTCACGCGCAGCCCGCCCTCTTCCAGCTCCAGAATCCCGTCCACCGTGCATCCCGCCGGCGTCGTCACTTCATCTTTCAGCAGCGCCGGATGCGACCCTGTCTCCAGCACCATCTTCGCCGCGCCAAACGTCGTCTGCGCGGCCAGCAGCGTCGCCACATCGCGCGGCAGGCCCACGTTTACGCCCGCCTCCGCCAGCGCCTCGATGATGATGTACAGAAACGCCGGCCCCGATCCCGACAGCCCCGTCACCGCGTCCATATGTTTCTCATCGACGATCACCGTCCGGCCCACCGTCGCAAAGATCCTCTGCGCCAGCGTCATCTGCTCGTCGCTCACATGCGCGCCGCGGCACAGCGCCGTGATGCCCGCACCCAGCGCCGCCGGCGTATTCGGCATGGCGCGAATCACGGCAAACCCGCTCGCCGCCTCTTCGATCGCCTTCGTCTTCACACTCGCCGCGACCGAGATCAGCAGTGCCCCCGGCTTCAACCCTGCGGCCACCGCGCGCACCACGTCGCCCATCTGCTGCGGCTTCACGCCCAGCAGCACTACGTCGGCGTCCCGCGCCGCCGCAGCATTGTCCGTCGTCACCGCCACGCCGTACTGCTGGCTCAGCGTCTTCGCGCGGCCCTCATGCGCCACCGTCGCTGCAATCTGCTCCGGCGCAAACAGCCCGCTGCGCACAAACGCCTGCAGCAGAATGCCGCCCATCTTGCCCGCACCCAGCACGGCCACCCGCATCGCTGCCGGGGCATGTCCCGTCGTCTTCCCACTCGCCGCAGTATTCATCCCTGCAAGCCTATCAAACAAACACGAATCTCCCGACCTCTCTCCGTTCCTTAGCCGTTCCCTCTCGGGTGTGGTCGCCAGTAATCTTCACGATTTGTCATTCCGCAGCGTAGCGGAGGAATCTGCATCCTGGGCGG
>JAJZFE010000014.1 GCA_021798655.1 Acidobacteriota bacterium
CGATGTGCAGCACGTTGACCGTCGTCGGCGTGAAGATATGCGTGTAGCCCACCACCGACTGGCTCGACTTGAGCGACTGCAGTCCTTGCTGGAAGCCGCCGCCGTCCGCAATCCCGCCGAAGATGCCGGGAATGAACTCCGGATCGTCCACAAAGCTGAAGCGGGCAAACAGCTGATCCTTGGAGCTGATGTTGGCGTCCACGCGCACGTCAAAGGCGTTGCGGTGCTCGTAGATGCCGGGGTTGACCTTGTAGTTCTGCGTGCCCGTGCTGTTCGGCTTGGGATAGAGCGCCAGCAGCTTGAGCGCGGTCGGGTCGATGCGGCCGCCGGGAATCGTGTTCAGGCCGCACGCAGCGAGGGTGAAGGTGGTGGTGCTCGCCGGGCAGGTGCCAAAGGGATCGCGCACATAACCGGACGTCGTCGCCGTCAGGCCGGAGACCGAGTCAACCGATCCTGCCGTCACCGGGCGGGTGGTTGCCGGATCCTGCACCGTACCCAGAGGGACCACGCGGCCGAGGAAGTCGGTCTGCGTGCCGGACTGGTTCGTGATCAGGTCACTGAGGTTGGTGAAGTTGCTGTTGACCTCGTTGAGCGTAGGAACCGCGCCCGCCTGGGTGGAACCCTGCACGCGGCGCAGACCTTCGTAGTCGCCGAAGTAGAAGAGCTTGTCGCGGATGATGCGACCGCCGATGGAGGCACCAAACTGGTTCTGGCGCAGCTCGCTCTTCTTCGTGTCGAAGAAGTCGGACGCGTCGAGCTTGTCGTTGCGGAAGAACTCCCAGACCGCGCCGTGGAGGCTGTTGGTGCCGGACTTGGTGGTTGCATTCAGCACAGCGCCGGCGGAGCGGCCAAACTCAGCCGAGAAATCCGCCGTCTGCACCTTGAACTCCGAGATCGCATCCAGCGGAGGCAGCACGGCATAGTTCGTGCCGTTCAGAAAGTCCACCGCGTTGGAGTTGTTATCAATGCCATCGAGCAGGTAGTTGTTCTGTGCCGGGCGCAGGCCGTTGGCCGAGAAGGCACCCGAGGCCGCGTTGCCGCGCGTATCCGCCTGCGACGACTGCACGCCGGCAGCCAGCTGGGCCAGGAACGTGAAGTTGCGGCCGTTCAGCGGCAGGTCGTTGATGGTCTTCTCTTCCACCACCTGGCCCACCGAGGACTCCTCCGTCTGCAGCACCGGGGGCGCCGTGGTCACTTCCACCGTGTCGCTGGTCGCACCGGCCTTCAACAGCACCGGCACCTGGAGGTGCTGCGCAATATCGACGGTCAGGTTCTGCTGCGTGGTCTTGGAAAAGCCGGGAGCCGTGACGCTGAGCGAGTAGTGGCCGATGCGGACCGGCGAAAATGTAAACTCACCACCACTGTTGGTGGTGCCTTTCAGCGTCAGGCCAACGTCGGTGTTGGTCACCGTCACGCTCGCGTTGGGAACCACTGCGCCGGTGCTGTCGGTGACGGTGCCGAAGATCGATCCTTCATCGACCTGGGCCCGCGCGTAGCCCGCTGTGGCCACCAGTACGAATAGAAATGCCAGCGCAAGTCGTGTTGATCTCAAGACGCACAAGATTGCATTGCGTGTGTCGTTCATCCGAGGTACCTCCAAAGTTTGTGCATCGTTACCGTTTTGCTGCTGTGGCGTCTTGCGCTGCCAGCACATATCGGCTGGTCATTGATCCGCGAAGCGTCCCATGTTGCGTAAACGATTTCATTTTCATTTGCGGCACTTCCTGCCGCAGCCAACATGCTTCCAACTAGACCTGTGCGAACGGAACCGTCGGATCGCTTCCTCCCGGATCTCCCTGCAATCAGGGCGTAGATAAAACCGGAGAGAGCTTCAGAACGATGTAACCGCTTGCACATGACTCTGCGGAACGTTACTGAACAGAACTGCCGGTGTCAACCTTTTTATCGAGATAAAACTGCCTATTCAGGTTGCACCCCGCCTCCTCCCCTGTCCCATCGCAAAGAGGGCGGATGATATGCTGGCACTCGCTCGCCCCCTGTTTCACGAAAGCTGCATGGCCTACCTCCCTCGCGACAAAACGTTCCTCTCCCGGCGGGAACTGCTGCTGGGACTTGGTGTTACGGCCATCAGCCTGCGTGCCGCTCCCTTCTACGGCACTCCGGTCCCGGCCGCGCGCGAGGGCGGCTTTGCCCCGGAACCCTTTGCAGACGCTGCGCGGTACCGCCCGCAGTATCCCGCGACTTCGCCGCTGGCTGACGTGCTCCGCCTGGTGACGCCGGGATCGGACAGCTACGGCACGGAGCGGTACGCCGTGGAGATCGAGGCTCTCTTCGCCGACTGGGGCCGTGAGCTGGCTCTCGCGCCGACTCGCCACGCAAGACTCGCCGCGCTGTTCTCGGCCCGTCTCGAAGCCTCGCCGCTGGTGCCGGTGAAGGTGTCCACGCTGCGCGACCGCGGCGGGCTGCATGTCTCGCAACGCAGCTTCGGGCCGCCCGTCGGCACCACACCTGCGCGATGCCTGGCAGAGCTCGCCGGCTGGCTGGAACCGCTCGCGGCCATTGCCGTCGCGGAGTTCGAGATCTATGCCCTCGACGTGGTCAACGCCTCACCGCTCTCGGTGCAGCTCACGATGCGCTACAACCTCGCGGGCACGCACCACGACGGCCGCCGCGAGCAGCGCGTCGGCTCCTGGCAGATGCTCTGCTCGCAGACCACCGCGCCCAGGTGGACGATCGACCGCTGGCAGGCCGGCGACGAGGTGCTGAGCCTCGGCGGAACCTCGGCGTTTGTCGACATCACAGCGCACTCGCTGGCAGGCAACCGCTCCTACGCCGACCAGCTGCAGCGCGGCGTCGACCACTGGCGCACCGTGCTCGATGGCGCCACCGGCATCGACATCTACGCCAACAACGGCCTCGCTGCCGGCGACTACAACAACGATGGGTTCGACGATCTCTACGTCTGCCAGCCCGCCGGCCTGCCCAACCGGCTCTATCGCAACCGCGGCGACGGCACCTTCGAAGATGTCACAGCGCAGGCCGGCGTCGATGTGCTGGACAACACCGCCTGCGCCCTGTTTGCCGACTTTGACAACCGTGGCCTGCAGGACCTGCTGGTCGTCTGCGGGAACGGGCCGCTGCTCTTCCGCAACAACGGCGACGGCACCTTCACACTTCGCAAGGATGCCTTCCAGTTTGCAGCCCCTCCCAGCGGCACCTTCACCCACGCCGCGCTCGCCGACTACGACAACGACGGCCGGCTCGACATCTACTTCTGCACCTACCAGTACTACCTCGGGCTCGACCAGTACCACTACCCTGCGCCCTACTATGACGCGCGCAACGGCCCGCAGAACTGCCTGCTGCACAACGAAGGCAACGGTCGCTTTGTCGAGACCACGCAGGCCGCCGGACTCAACGTGGAGAACAACCGTTACAGCTTCGCGTGTGCGTGGGGAGACACCAGCGGCAACGGCGCTCCCGACCTCTGCGTCGCCAACGACTTCGGCAAATCGCAGCTCTATCGCAACAACGGCGACGGCACCTTCCAGCACGCGTCGCAGCCCTCGCATGTGGAGGACGCGGCCGCCGGCATGAGCGCCTGCTGGGCCGACTTCAACAACGATGGGCACCAGGACATCTACATCTCCAGCATGTGGGAGGCCGCAGGTCAGCGGGTCTCGCACCAGCCGCAGTTTCATCCCGATGCGAGCGCCGAGGTTCGCAGCCAGTATCAACGCCAGGCGCTCGGCAATGCGCTCTACCGCAACAACGGCGACGGCACCTTCCGCAACGTTGGCGAGCAGACCGGAACCGCCATGGGCCACTGGTCCTGGGCCGCCGACGCCTGGGACTTCGATCACGACGGCCATACCGATCTCTACGTCACCAACGGCTACATCTCCGCCGCCGACCCGACGGACATTGGCAGCTTCTTCTGGCGGCAGATCGTGGGCAACTCCCCGGACGACGCCTCGCCGCGGCAGGCCTACGAACACGGCTGGAACGCCATCAACGAGCTGGTGCGCGCTGACAGCTCCTGGAACGCGTATCAGCGAAATGTGCTGTTCGCCAACAACGGCGACGGCACCTTCTCCGAGGCTTCCTCCGTCGTCGCGCTCGACTGCATTGAAGACAGCCGCTCCTTTGTGCTCGCCGACCTTGACCATGACGGCCGCCAGGAGCTGCTGCTGAAGAATCGCAACGCGCCGCAGCTCCGCATTCTGCACAACAGCCTTGCAGAGATCGGGCACTCGGTCTGCTTCCGCCTGCGCGGCCACAAGAGCAACCGCGACGCCATCGGCGCGGCCATCACACTGCACGCCGACACGTTGACGCAGACCAAGTATCTGCAGGCAGGCACGGGCTTTCTCGCGCAGCACTCCAAGGAGGTCTTCTTCGGCGTCGGCCCGTACGAGGGACCGCTGCGTGCCACCGTGCGCTGGCCCAGCGGCCTTACCCAGACCTTCGACGCGGTGCCGGTCAACCAGCGCGTCAGCGTTGAAGAGGGCGTCGCAACGTTTGTCGCGACACCCTTCGCCGCAGCGCCGCGCGTGGGGCCGCAGCCCGACGCGCCACCGCAGACGCCGCTGCCCAGCAAGGTGGACACGTGGCTCACCACGCCGCTCAACGCGCCGGAGTTCTCGCTGCCGGACGTCGGCGGCAGCACGCACTCGCTGCGCGAATGGCTGGGCAGCAACGTTCTGCTGTGTCTCTTCGCTACCACGTCTCCGGCGTCCACTGCGCAGCTGGTGCGCCTGCAGCGCGGGCAAGCGGCTCTGCACGCAGCGCCGATGCAGCTTGTCGCTCTCAGCCTCGACGAGCCGAACAACGCAGCGGCCGTCCGGGCATTCGCCCGCAGCGCCGGCCTCACCTTCCCTGTGCTGCTGGGCACGCCGGAGGTCGGCGGCATCTACAACATCCTCTATCGCTACCTCTTCGATCGCCGCCGCGACCT
>JAJZFE010000490.1 GCA_021798655.1 Acidobacteriota bacterium
GACTACGCGGTCTCTCTGCTGAACCACGGCCACTACGAAGATGCGCGTGAGCACTTCGAGGCCATCCTCGCCGGCAACAAGACCGCCGACTACGCCTTCTACGGCATGGCCCTGCTCGCGGCCATGACCTGCGACTCGCCACGCTGCATCGAACACCTCACCGAGGCCATCCGGCTCAACCCGCAGAACCGCACCCAGGCTCGCCTCGACTCCGACTTCGAGTCCGTCGCAGACGACCCCAGCTTCACCGAACTGCTCTACCCGGAACCGTAACGGGAACCGCAGCCAGCGTCATAGCCGGCATCGTAGCCAGCCCGTAACTCTCTGTGCCGCAACCGCATCGACTCTGTAAACTGACAGAGTCGATGTCCTCTTTGCCCCTTACCTCCCGTCAGCTCCGCGTCGTCGCCATCGGCGGCGGTACAGGCCTCTCCACGCTGCTGCGCGGGCTGAAGCGCTACACCGTCACGCCCGCAGGCGCAGCACCCTCGTCCGACCTTCCCTGCCGCATCCGCGAGCTCTCCGCCATCGTCACCGTCACCGACGACGGAGGCTCCTCCGGCCGGCTCCGCGATGAGCTCAACATGCTGCCGCCAGGCGACGTCCGCAACTGCATGGTCGCGCTCTCGGAGGACGAGCACCTGCTCAGCCGCCTCTTCCAGCATCGCTTCACGCACGGCGACCTCGAAGGCCACAGCTTCGGCAACCTCTTCCTCGCCGCGCTCACCGAGGTCTCCGGCGACTTCGCCCAGGCCGTCCAGACCAGCTCGCAGATCCTCGCCACGCGCGGCCGCATCTATCCATCGACGACGGCCAACGCCACCCTCTCCGCACGCATGGACGACGGCTCCCTCGTCGAAGGCGAGACCAGCATCACCGCCAGCAAACGCTCCATCCGCGAGCTGATCCTCTCGCCCGCGGACGCCGGCCCCCTGCCCGAGACGCTCGACGCCATCGCCACCGCCGACCTCATCACGCTCGGCCCCGGCTCGCTCTACACCTCGCTGATTACCAACCTGCTGGTCCGCGGCATCCCCGAGGCCATCGCCGCCAGCAACGCCACCCGCGTCTACATCTGCAACCTTATGACGCAAGCCAACGAGAGCCTCGGCCTCTCCGCCGCGCAGCACATCGAAAAGATTCTCGACCACGCCCGCGCACGCGGTCTCGGCAAAGACGCACAGATCTTCGACTACGCCCTCATCAACACCGCACCCATCAGCCCCGCCACGCTCTCGCAGTACGCCCGCGAAGGCCAGGCCCCCATCGAAGCCGACCTCGAACGCATCCGCGCCCTCGGCATCGAACCCATCATCGGCAACTTCCTCCACGAAGGCGATGTCCTCCGCCACAACTACGACAGCGTCGCCGAAGCCGTCCTCAACCTGCCCCCGAAACACTAACGTTCGTCCGGCCACTCCTGACCGCCGTGGATCAGTCGGAGAATCTGCACCAGGTCGGCCTGTAGTTTGTAGACGAGAACACAACGATAGTGCGGAACCACCAACTCACGCGTACCAGAAATCCTGCCCTTGGCAGCGCGTTCTGGAAAGTCAGCCAGCCCGCGCGCATCGGCTCGAATCCTTGCGTCCATCGTCAGCGCCGCAGCAATGCTGTCCTGCGCGACATATGTCACCAGAGCATCAAGGTCTGCTTCCGCAGGCTCCGTCCAGACAACCCGCACTAGACAGGCACCTTCGCCAGCAAACGACTCCGTCGCGCTTCGGCTCGACGGTCCACTTCCTCCATCGAAATCACTGGACGCGGATCGTCCAGTGCCTCCTGCACCTTCGCTCGGAACCACGCATCATAATCCGAGCCGTCGCCCTTATAGATCGCCGCCTCGAACGGTGTCCGTGAAAGTGGCAGCACACCCTCGTTGGCCGTCCGCGTCAGCAGAATCCGCACCGCGTCCGAGATTGTCAGCCCCTGCTTCTCCAGCACCGCTGTCGCGCGCTCTTTGATGTCTTCATCAATCCGGGCCTGCACCAGCGCGTTCGCCGCCATCGCGTCACCTCGCGTCGATTGTAATGCAAATGATGGACAAAGCCTATATTGTAATCCCCACCAGCCCCTGCTCTTCAGCCACCGTCCGCTTCAACTGCCCGCACGCCGCATAGATGTCTCTGCCGCGCGGCCTGCGGATGTAGGTCGCGATCCCGCCCGCGATCAGCATCTTCTGGAACACCGTCACATCCTCCGGCGTCGGCTGGTGATACGCAATCCCCGGCCCCGGATTCCACACGATCAGGTTCACCTTCGCGCGCATCCCGTTCAGCAGCGCCAGCACCTCGCGCGCATGTTGCGGCTGGTCGTTCACCCCGCCCAGCAGGACATACTCGAACGTCACCCACTCTCGCGTGCGCAGCGGTATCCTCTGCACCGCCTCCAGCAGCTTCGCAATGTTCCACTTCCGCGTAATCGGCATCACCTCTTCGCGCACGGTGTCGTTGCTCGCATTCAGGCTCAGCGCCAGCTTCGGCCGCACCGTCTCCGCCGCGAACCGCTCGATCCCCGGCAGAATCCCGCTGGTCGAAACCGTCATCCGCGACTCCGGAATCCCGATGCCCTCCACCAGCCGCCGCACCGATCCCATGAAGTTGTCGTAGTTCAAGAACGGTTCGCCCATCCCCATAAACACCAGGTTGATGCGGTCTTTGCCAATCTGAATCCTGTGCCGGTTCAGCACCGCGGCCACCTGCCCGGCGATCTCACCCGCCGTCAGGTTGCGCCGGATCCCCAGCTTCGCCGTCAGGCAGAACTGGCAGTTCACGGCACAGCCCACCTGGCTCGAAATGCAGATCGTCGCCCGCCGAAACCCTGTCGCCGCCAGCGTCCCAAAGTACTTCCGGTCGCGGCCATCCCCCCTGCGATCCCAATATCCTTCTTTTGACTTGTCATTCCGCAGCGCAGAGGAGGAATCCGCATCTGCGCCAGTCATCCCCATCCCCGCGCCGACAGCCTCTGCCGCCGTCTCCACCTCCCCAGCCTCTTCCTCGGCAGCTTCACTCCCATCGCCGCGCTCACCGCCATCGCCGTCGGGCATCCACACCGTCTCCACGGTCTCGCCATCGGCCATCCGCATCAGGTAGCGCTCAGTCCCGTCCACACTCACCGCCGTCTGCACCATCTCCGGCAGCCCCACCACGAACCCTTCACCCACTAGCCGCTCGCGCAACTCCTTGCTCAGCGTCGTCATCTCCTCCACCGACGACACGCGCTGCTTATACAGCGCCTCAAACACCTGCTTCGCCCGATACGGCTTCTCACCCCAGGCCGCCATCAACTGCGTCAACTCCGCCAGCCCCAGCCCAAACAGCGACCCTGCAACCGGCATCGGCACCAGCGCCTCCGCATCTACACCCGTATTGATCTTCGTCTCAACCATCACTCACTATCGTACCGCCTATGAAACAATAGTGAGCGATGCCAATCTCCGTCCCCGTCGCAGAGAACGCGACCACCACCACCCAACCTCATCTCCGCGACATCCGCACCACCACCCTGCCCAACGGCCTGCTCGTCCTCACCGAGTCCATGCCGCACCTCCGCTCCGTCTCCATGGGCGTCTGGATCGACTCCGGCTCCCGCGACGAGGCCCCCGAGGTCAACGGCATCTCGCACTTCATCGAGCACATGGTCTTCAAGGGCACCACCACGCGCAGCGCCCAGCAGTTTGCCCGCGAGGTCGACGCCATCGGCGGCAACCTCGACGCCTTCACCGGCAAAGAGACCATCTGCTTCAACATCAAGGTCCTCGACGAGAACGTCCCCGCCGCGCTCGACCTGCTCAGCGACCTCGTCCTCCATCCCACCTTCTCCCCCGACGACCTCGCCAAGGAGCAAGGCGTCATCCTCGAAGAGATCAAGATGGACGAGGACAACCCCGACTACCTCGTCCACGAGCTCTTCACTCAGAAGTTCTGGCCCGACGACGCGCTCGGCCGACCCATCCTCGGCACCGCCAAAACCGTCTCCAGCTTCAACCAGCAGATCGTCCTCGACGAGTACGCCCGCCGCTTCACCCCGGCGAACATGGTCTTCTCCGCCGCCGGCAACCTCGATCACGACACCTTCGTCGCGCAGGTCGCCGCGGCCTTCGCCTCACTCAGCGCGTCCTCCAGCGCAAAGCTCACCCGCACCCCACCACCCACCGCCACGCCGCACCTCACGCTCAAGAACAAGAAGTCGCTCGAACAGGTCCAGTTCTGCCTGGCCGTGCCCGCGCTTCCTGTGGCTGACCCAGCGCGCTACGCCGCCTACCTGCTCAACAGCATCCTCGGCGGCGGCATGAGCTCGCGCCTCTTCCAGTCCATCCGCGAAGAGCGCGGCCTCGCCTACAGCATCTACTCCGAGCTGAACCCCTTCCGCGACACCGGCTCCCTCGCCGTCTACGCCGGCTGCTCGGCCGAAAACACCCGCGAGGTCCTCGCGCTCACGCTCGCCGAGTTCGCCCGCATCAAACGCGAGCCCGTCACCGACGAAGAACTGGACCGCGCCCGCAACCAGACCAAGGGCAACATGGTCCTCGGCCTCGAAAGCTCCTCCAGCCGCATGTCCTCGCTCGCACGCCAGCAGATGTACTGGGGCAAGTTCTTCTCGCTCGACGAGATCACCGCAGAGATCGACCGCGTCACCGTCGCCGACCTGCAGGACCTCGCCAACCGCCTCCTGCAATCCGACCAGCTCACCCTCACACTGCTCGGCAACCTCGGCCCGCTCAATCTCACCCGCGCCGACCTCGTCTGCTAAGCAAGAGGTCTTCAGAGACCCAACAAAAATGGCTTCAGTCCTGAGAGATGCCTTCGCCTGCCCAACAGACAGGTACAAAGATAAATCGCTATAATCGCAGCGCCGCACTCATAGCTTCCTGAAGGATGCTCTATGCACCGTCTGCTCCTGGCATTCGCTCTTTCC
>JAJZFE010000340.1 GCA_021798655.1 Acidobacteriota bacterium
CGGTCAATCGCCAGATGCGTATACACCTGCGTCGTCGCAATATCCGCATGTCCCAGCAGCGTCTGCACACTCCTCAAATCCGCGCCATGCTCCACCATATGCGTCGCCATGCTGTGCCGCAGCTTGTGCGGACTCGCGCGACGATTCACCCCACGCACCATCAACCAGACCGCCCCCGCCGTCATCGGATTCCCGCGCGAGCTAAGAAACAGTGCCCGCTGCATCCCGCTCTTCAACAACCCCGGACGCCCCTGGCCGACGTACACCCGCAGCGACTGCACCGCCTTCTCGCCAATCGGCACAATCCGCTCCTTGTCGCCCTTGCCGCGCACCAGCACGCGCCCTGCGTCCAGGTTCAGGTCCTCCTGCCGCAGGCTCACCATCTCGCCCACGCGCAACCCGCCCGCATACAACAGCTCCAACATCGCATGGTCGCGCAGCGCCACCGCACTCGCATCACCAGCCGTCGCCCTCAGCAATGTAACCGAAAGCATCTCGCCCACCTCGCTCTCGCTCAGCGACTTCGGCAACACCTTCCAGCTCGAAGGGCTCTCGATATTCACCGTCGGATCGCGCACCACCCGCTTGTCCATCAACAGCCACTTGTAGAAACCCCGCACGCAGCTCAGCTTCCGCGCAATCGACCGGCTCTCCACGCCCCTTTCCCGCTTGTCCCGCATCCACTCCGCAACGTCCTGCTGCCCCGCCGTCATCAGCGTCTTCCCACCCTGCTCCAGAAACTCCGCGAACTGCTCCAGGTCCTTGCCATACGACGCAAGCGTCAGCGGCCGCAGCCCGCGCTCCACCCGCAGGTAGGTCATGTACTCACGCAGCACCATCGACTCCCGCACCAACCCCACGCTGCTCGCCGCATTCTCCATCCCTCCCATTCTTCCCCGAATACCCCTGCAGCACCACCCCCCGTACCTCTTTCGTCAGCCTTTGCGAAACCTCCGCGCTCCTCCGCTCCTCCGCGTTTTCTTCTCGCTCTGACCGCCACTGCTAAACTAGACCCAGCCATGTTTGAAACTCTCTCCGAAAAGCTGCAACGCTCCTTCAAGACCCTGCGCGGCCAGGGCACGCTCACCGACGAAAACATCAACGACGCCCTCCGCGACATCCGCCTCGCGCTCATCGAGTCCGACGTCAACCTCGACGTCGCCCGCGACCTCATCGAAAAGATCCGCGCCAAGGCCCTCGGCACCCAGGTGGCAACGGCGCTCTCGCCCGCCGAGCAGATCGTCAAAATCGTCCGCGACGAGCTCATCGCCACGCTCGGCACCGATACCGCGCGCTTCAAGTTCGCCTCCCAGCCGCCGTCCGTCATCCTCATGGCCGGCCTGCAAGGCTCCGGCAAAACGACAACCTCCGGCAAGCTAGCCCAGTGGCTCAAAAAGGGCGGCCACCGCCCCATGCTCGTCTCCGTCGATGTCTACCGCCCCGCCGCGCGCGAACAGCTCAAGGTCGTCGCCGAGTCCATCTCCGCCAAGCTCTACGAAGGCAAACTTGATTTGTCATCCCGCAGCGAAGCGGAGGGATCTGCATTTGGAACTCCCGCCGTCCTCCGCCTCGCCAAAGAAGCCAAACGCGAGGCCGCCAACTACGGCTGCGACATCCTCATCGTCGACACCGCCGGCCGTCTCGGCATCGACGAAGCTCTCATGGACGAGATGGCCGAGCTCAAAAAGCTCCTCTCCCCCACCGAAATCCTCTTCGTCGCCGACGCCATGACCGGCCAGGACGCCGTCAACTCCGCCGCCGCCTTCAACGCCCGCCTCACCATCACCGGCAGCATCCTCACCAAGATGGACGGCGACGCCCGCGGCGGTGCCGCCCTCAGCATCCGCCAGGTCACAGGCCAGCCCGTCAAGTTCCTCGGCACCGGCGAAAAACCCGACGCCTTCGAGGCCTTCCACCCCGACCGCATCGTCTCCCGCATCCTCGGCATGGGCGACATCGCCACTCTCTTGGAGCGCGCCGACGAGAAGCTCGACAAGTCCAAGGCCAGCGCCTTCGCCACCAAGATGCTCACCGGCGACGGCTTCTCTCTCGAAGACTTCCGCGAGCAGCTCCGTCAGATCAAGAAGCTCGGCTCGATGCAGTCCATCATGAAGATGCTGCCCTCCGTAGGCCCCTTCGCCGGCATGCAGCAGGCCGCCAACAGCATCGACGAAAAGCAGTTCTCCCGCACCGAAGCCATCATCAGCTCCATGACGATGAAGGAGCGCCTCAACTCCGCCATCATCAACGGCAGCCGCCGCAAGCGCATCGCCGCCGGCGCCGGCGTCCAGGTCTCCGAAGTCAACAACCTCCTGAAACAACACGCGCAGATGTCCAAGATGTTCAAGGTCATGGGCAGCGGCGGCTCCAAAGCCCAACAACGCCTCATGTCCCAAATGCAAGGCGCACAAAGATTCGGACGGTAGTTAGACGCTATGCCCAATATCAAGACAGTAACGGATGCGTTGGAAACACTTACCTTTGGCGGGAGGATTGCCGAAGACGAGCGTGATCAACTGGCCAACTATTTCATCAAAACGGACCAGTGGCGCCAGGTACGTGGCGGATCCGTCGACATCGTCTACGGGGCGAAGGGAGCAGGCAAGAGCGCCCTATATTTCCTACTTCTTAGCAACGAAGCCGAACTCGCTGGCGATTCGATCAACCTGATCACCGCTGAGAACCCAAGAGGGGCCACAGTATTCAGCAACCTTGCGACAGATCCCCCAGCCTCAGAGCGGGATTTTGTCGAGATGTGGAAGCTGTATTTTTTGGCGCTCGTGGGGAGATTTTTGGGAGCCTTAGCACATCCTCCGGAGCCTGCAACAAAGCTGATCGAATCCTTGCGAAATGCGGGACTGCTTGCTGCACCGGGGGGACTCAAAGGACTTCTTTTAGCGGTACGCGAATTCGCCCGAAGGTTCAGCGGCGTTGAGGGAGGTTTGAAATTCGATGCCCAGACGAGCACGCCCGAGTTCAGCGGAAAATTCGCTTTTGAAAACACGCCAACACCAAGCCAATCGCAAACAGCTTTATCTCTTGAAGATTTGTACGAAATCACTAACAAATGCCTTTGCATGATTGGAAAGACCGTCTGGATACTTCTAGACCGCCTGGACATTGCGTTTTCAGACACGCCAGTTCTCGAAAAAAATGCGCTCCGTGCCTTGTTCATCGCTTATCGCGATCTTCAAGCCTACGACCAACTCAAACTCAAGATTTTCTTGCGCACCGATATTTGGAGAAGGCTATCGGAGGAGGGGTTTCGTGAGGCAAGCCACATCACTAGAACGGTCACCATTAAATGGGAACGCACGTCTCTGCTTAACTTGATAATCCGCCGTTCACTGCAGAACGAAAATCTTAGGCTCTTTTATGGCGTAAATGAGAGTACCGTTACTTCAACAGCCGAACAAGACGGGCTGTTCTATCGAATGTTTCCAGATCAGATTGATTCCGGTCCGAACAAGCCGAAGACGCTGGATTGGATTCTGAGCCGCGTTCAAGATGGGTCTAAACAGCCGGCACCTCGAGAAGTCATTCACTTCCTCAACACGTCAAGAGACCTTCAATTCAGATCTCTTGAACTTGGTGAGCCGGAACCGCCATCGGAAGCCTTGTTTTCCCGTTCAGCGCTGAAAGACGCGCTTCCAGAGGTTTCCAAGGTTCGCTTAGAGCAAACCCTCTACGCCGAATATCCAAATCTTAAGCCTTATTGCGAAGCCCTAAGAAAGGCCAAAACGCAACATAGCCCCGATACGCTGGCCTCAATTTGGAAGGTTCCTGTCGACGAAGCAGCTGGTGTAGCAAGAAAATTGGTGGACGTTGGTTTTTTCGAGGAGCGGGGAAACCGAGAGGTACCAGAGTTTTGGGTGCCATTCCTCTACAGAGACTCTCTTGACATGGTCCAAGGAACCGCCGAGTAGGTTTGCGCGTTGGCGGGTGGCCCACATCTGACGACGGGTGGCCCACATCTGTTCTTTTTCGTAGATCACTCGGGTGCCCCACATCTCGCTCTTTGCGATGTGGGCTCGCAGGACGCCCAGCTCGCAACCGGCGCACTCGAAGCCGGGCAGCCAATGATAGGTGACCAGTTCATGACGTGCACTTTGCGTCCGAACTGGATCACACACACCCATACCCACATGATCTCCTCCATACCTCAAAAGGTACGATAAAATACCTACAACGGAGGCGACATGATCGACATCACTCAGGACATCCAGCCCCTCACCACCTTCCGCAACAACTCCGTCAAGATGCTGCGGCAGCTCAAAAAGACGGGCCGCCCCGTCATCCTGACCGTCAACGGCAAGACCGAAGCGGTCGTCCAGTCCGCCGAAGCCTACCAGCGCCTCCTCGACATCGCCGCCCGCGACAGCGTGGAGGAGGCCATCCGACAGGGGCGCGCCGATGTCGCCGCCGACCGCACTGTCCCCGTCGCAGAAGCCTTCGCTGCATTTCGGAAGAAGCATGGCCTATCGCGTTAGCCTTACGGAAAGGGTGCTCCGCGAACTGGACGTAATCCACTCCGAGATCAACGTCGTTGACTCCTCCGGAGCCGCCCGCTGGTTCTCCCGCATGGAAGACGCCATTCAACTACTGGCCGCCTCTCCAAGAATGGGTAAACCGGTGCGCAAGGCTTCCGGTGTACGCGAGATCATCTACGGCAAAAAGCCGCACCTTTACCGTATCCTGTACGAAATCGATGAAAGCACCAAGTCGGTGGATGTCCTGAGCGTCTGGCACGGCCGACGCAAGTCGCCCAAGCTTAACCTCTACTCCAGATGAATCGCGTGCGGCGTCTCCTTGGCCGAGCGCAGCACGCAGGTGCGCAACGCGTCCGCGTCCTCACCCGTCTCCGCCAGGCACGCCGACCCGATCGCCTTCGCCTCCACCGGATC
>JAJZFE010000377.1 GCA_021798655.1 Acidobacteriota bacterium
ACTCTCTCGATGAGTTGAAAACACGTCTCGGACGTTTGGAGAAGTTGACTCAGGACGTTCAAAATCAGCAGCAATCCATGAGCGCCAGCCTCCAGAATCTACCCCCGGGTTCGGTGACTGCCGCCGGCCCCGCCGGGGTCCAGCCCGCGACTCCAGTCCCAGCCGAGGTTGCGCCCCCACCTGTCACCGGAAAAAAAGGTAAGCCAGTCGCTGCTCTGCCAGCCACGCCAGCTACCTCGGATACACCTGCGGCGCCACCAGTAGATGAGTTGTACAAAACCGCTCTGGGCGACTACATGTCGGCCAAGTATGCACTCGCTGCTGCAGAGTTCGGTGACGTGGTCAAGTTCTATCCCGACAACGCACTGGCTGGAAATGCCTACTACTACCAGGGCGAAATCGACTATCGTGCCGGACACTACCCTGCTGCCGTGAAGAACTACGACAAGGTGCTGGAGCAATATCCGGACAACAACAAGGTGCCTGTATCGCACCTGCATAAAGGTCAGGCCTTGATCGCGCAGAAGCAGAACGAAGCCGGTATCCGCGAGCTGCGCAGCTTGATTCAGCGCTTCCCGAACTCGCCCGAAGCCATGCAGGCGCGCAGCAAACTAAGCGGCATGGGCGTGCCGGTCACTCCTCGCCGGTAGGCAGACTGGTTCTTCCTCCATGCCTAGTTGCGAATCCCCTGCATCAGGGCTTCCATCTCTTCGCGCTCCGCTCCGGTCGGCGGCAGCAGCGGAAGCCGTGGCCTGCCACCAAAGTACCCATTCAAGTCGCAGGCAAAGCGAATCCCCGGGATACCTAGTTCGACCTCAATGCGGTCTGCAGCTTTCTTCACACGGGCCTGCTTCTCTTTGGCCAGGCGTTCGTCGCCGTCCTTCCAGGCCGCAACCACCTCGTAGGTTGCTTGCGGCGCACACGCTGCGAACGCTGGCGCCACACCGCTGGCACCCGCCATCAACGCATCCAGCATCCCCGCTGTACTACCAGCCAGAATCTGAAAACCAATCTTTTTCGTTCGAGTCTTGATCGCAGGCATCGGCGGAGCCACCGCCAGCGCCGCGCCTCCACCCGAGAGCGACTCCGCCGACACAAAGGTGCCGCCTGCACCCTCGTCGCGCAGCTTGAGCATGCGCCCCGTTACCGCGGCAAAGACCTGTGTCACCGTGACCTCACGCTGCACCTGTGCCGTGGCCGCCTTAAGCGCCAATACCCGGACAGCATCGCTCGGCGTATCGAGCAGTCCAATCACACCACGGTGCTGAGCTAACTCCGCGATCAACTCCACCGATAGCGGGCAGGCGGCGGAACTCGCCACCACTACCGGCAATCGCGATTGGTCGGCCACCGTCTGAAAATAGGTCCTCAACTCTGCCATCTGATTTCCGTTCGCCAGCATCCGCGGGCCGCTCACGACCACAGCGTCATAGCCCAGATCGGCAGCCAGTTCAACCAGGCGCACGCTCTCCACCACGCTCCCCCGCGCAATCCCGGCGAGCATCACCTTCTCGGGCTCTGCCGTCTCAATCGCTGCACGCAGTGCCTGCTCGGTCTCAGCCTCACTCAGCAGCGACGGTTCCCCATGTTCGCCCAAGACAATCATTCCCGCCACGGGTGTCTTCGAATAGCGGTGCACATTGTGCTCCAGTTTGCGGAGGTTTAGGCTGCCGTCCAGATAAAACGGCGTAATCAGTGAGAGATAAAGACCTTCAAGCAGCATGATTCTATTCTAAAGTCTCGGCTGCCCTCTGGAGTCTCCCCGCCGCCAGACTTTATCAAGCAGTGACGCTGCAACAAAAGACGTATCCGGTTTTCCGCGCCAGACCAACCGAATACAGTACGCTAAGGGTGAGCGAACTATGGCTATCAAACAAGACATTGCGCCTGGCAAATCCCTCGGCGATCTAGGCCGTGAAGCTTTCTGGTTTCTTAGCCACACCCTGATTGCCGTCATCGTACTGGCCGTCGTCATCGTCGGCATGTCGATCACCCATCCCGATCCCGACGCCTCCTCGCCCAAGCTTTTGGGCACCGGACTGGCTTTTCTGGTCCCGATGATCGGTGGCTTCCTGATCGCACGGATACAGCAGAACGACATAGCCCGCTATGTTTGGATCTCGGGACTGCTCTTGTTTTCGGTTGTCTGTGTCTGGGTGCTGGATCTGCCTACAGGCAACGGTCTGTGTGAAAAATGCGGTGCGGTTGAAAAGCTGTGGCGCACCTTCTTCAGCATCAGCAACGGTAGCGGCCTGATGGGTGGTGACGGTCTGCTCTTCGGCACCTGGGTCCCGCTTTCGATGATCGGCTACGCGGTTGGCGCGAAGTTCGGTCTCGAACCCTGAACTTCGCGCCTGCCCGTTACCCTGAACCCGCCACGCTGAATCCTACGACGAAATCTTATCTGCAATTCGCTCCGCATGAAGCGTCTGCAAAGCGGTGACGCTCAACGTTCCCTGCTGCAGCGCCGATATGCCTTCTGCCGCCGCACGTGCCGCCGCCAGCGTAGTGATGGTCGGAATGCGTGCCATCACCGCTGCCCTCCGAATCGCCTTCTCATCGAAGAACGTATCCTGTCCGCGCGGCGTGTTCACGATCAGTTGAATCCGGTCGCCCTTAATCAGGTCGACCACATTCGGCCGTCCTTCCTTCACCTTGTACACCCTCTCAGGTTGTAGGCCCGACTCCTCCAGAACCTTCGCCGTGCCATGGGTCGCGACCAGATGGAAGCCCATATTGACAAAATCTCTCGCCAGCGAAACCAGTCCGTCCTTATCATGATCGTTGACGCTCAAGAAGATGGTCCCCTGTAGCGGCAGCACCTGGCCAGCGGCTATCTGCGCCTTGGCAAATGCTTCGCCAAAGTTGTCCGCCACCCCCATCACTTCGCCGGTGGACTTCATCTCCGGCCCCAGTACCGTGTCGACCCCGGGGAACTTGCCCCACGGAAACACCGGCGACTTCACGAAGAAGTGTGAACCCGTCTCCAGGTCTTTGCCGCTCGCAACCTGCTCCGGCAGCAACTCCTTCAGTGTCCGGCCCACCATAATGCGCGATGCAATCTTGGCCAACGGAACTCCCGTTGCCTTGGAGACATACGGAACTGTCCGCGAAGCCCGAGGATTGACCTCAATTACGTAGACGGTTCCACGCTGAATCGCAAACTGGATGTTCACCAGTCCGCGCACGCTGAGCGCCATGGCCAGTTTGCGGGTGTACTCGCGAATCGTGGCCATCACCTCTGCGGTCAGGTCCACGGCGGGCAGCACGCAGGAGGAGTCTCCCGAGTGGATGCCTGCCTCCTCAATGTGCTGCATGATGCCGGCGATCACCACATCTTCGCCGTCGCACAGTGCATCTACGTCGCACTCCACCGCATCTTCCAGAAAATGGTCGATCAGTACCGGACGCTCCTGCGAGTACTCGATCGCCGTCGACATGTAGCGCACAATCGACTCGTCGTCGTACGCAATCACCATCGCACGGCCACCCAGTACATACGAAGGCCGTACCAACACGGGATAACCCACGCGATTCGCTCCGGCGATAGCTTCCTCCACGCTGGTCGCCATCGCACCCTGTGGCTGAGGAATCTTCAACTCTTCAATCAGTTTGCCAAACCGCTTGCGGTCTTCCGCTAGGTCGATCGACTCGGGCGAAGTCCCAATGATAGGCACACCTGCCTTCTTCAGCGGAAGGCTCAGGTTCAGCGGAGTTTGCCCCCCAAACTGCACGATCATCCCGATCTCGGCGCCCGAACTCGCTTCGTGTTCGTAGACTGCCAGTACGTCTTCCAGCGTCAGTGGCTCAAAGTACAACCGGTCGCTGGTGTCGTAGTCCGTCGACACAGTCTCCGGATTGCAGTTCACCATGATCGTCTCGTAGCCGTCTTCGCGCAGCGCAAACGCAGCATGGCAGCAGCAGTAATCAAACTCGATTCCCTGCCCGATACGATTCGGTCCGCTGCCCAGAATCATGATCTTCTTCTTGTTGGTCGGGGCGGCTTCATCCTCCTCGTCGTAGCTGCTGTACAGGTAGGGCGTAAAACTCTCGAACTCGGCCGCGCAGGTGTCAACCAGCTTGAAGACCGGGATCACGCCCAGCTTCTTGCGCAGGGCTCGGACAGCGGCAGTCCCCTCCGCGCCGGTCAGACCCCAGCTTGCTGCCAGCCGCTCGTCGGAGATGCCCATCCGCTTCGCCGTCCGCAACTGCTGCGCCGTAACTTCGGCCATGGAGACCCCGCCGATAGCCTTGATCTCGTCCGTAATCTGCTTGATCTGGTGCAGAAACCAAGGGTCCATCGACGTCATACGCGCAACTTCTCGCACCGTCATGCCGCGCTCGAACGCGTAGCGCACATAGGACAAGCGCTCAGGATGCGGCGTCACCAACCGCTGCGTCAACCGGCGCGGCTCAATGTCATCCGCGGTGGCCTTCTTGCCCGTCTCCAGCGACCGCACCGCCTTCATCATCGCTTCCTTGAAGGTTCTGCCGATCGCCATCACCTCGCCAACCGACTTCATCTGCGGCCCCAAACCCTCATCGGCTCCGGGAAACTTCTCGAACTGCCACTTCGGAATCTTCACCACCACGTAGTCGATGGTCGGCTCAAAGCACGCCGGCGTGGCCTTCGTAATATCGTTCTGAATCTCGTCCAGCGTATAGCCGACGGCCAGTCGCGCTGCAATCTTCGCAATCGGAAAACCCGTCGCTTTACTCGCCAGCGCAGACGACCGGCTCACCCGTGGATTCATCTCAATTACCGTCATCCGCCCATTCTGCGGATTGACTGCAAACTGCACATTACTGCCGCCCGTCTCCACACCGATCTCGCGGATCACGGCAATCGCAGCATCGCGCATCACTTGGTACTCGCGGTCTGTCAGCGTCTGCGCCGGAGC
>JAJZFE010000330.1 GCA_021798655.1 Acidobacteriota bacterium
TGTGCAGTCGATGGTGCGCAGGCTGGGGCTGCTGCGGTGGCTGCCGAAGCGGTTGCAGGCGATGGAAGCGCTGATGCCTGAAGTGCCTCTGAATCCGTTCCGCACGCTGACGGTACCTGCCGTCGCATCCGCTCCGCGTGGGCGAATCGGAATGCTGACCGGCTGCGTACAGGACGCTTACTTTGCGCACGTGAACGATGCGACGGTGCGCGTGCTCACGGCCATTGGATATGAGGTGGTGCTGCCCAAAGCTCAAGGTTGCTGCGGCGCCTTGATGGTTCACTCCGGCCTGGAGCAGGAAGCCAAAGAACACGCAAAGCGGATGATTGCCAGCTTTGAAGAGGCGCGGGTCGAGACGATCGTGATCAACGCGGCGGGATGCGGCAGCACGATGAAGGAGTATGGGTATCTGTTGCGCGACGAGCCAGCGTGGGTCGCTCGTGCCGCAGCGTTCTCGGCGCGATGCAAAGACATCAGCGAGGTGCTGGCGACGTGCTCGCTTGCCGACAGACTGTCGCCGCTGCCGCTGCGAGTGGCGTATCACGATGCCTGCCATCTGCGTCACGCGCAGGGTATCCATGCCGAGCCACGGGCACTGCTGGCGCAGATACCTGAACTCGCCGTTGCGGAGATGGACGAAGCGAACCTGTGTTGCGGCTCGGCGGGTGTGTATAACCTGTTGCATCCGGAGACGGCCGAAGAGCTTGGCGATCGCAAGGTACAACATCTTCTTGCCACCAAGGCGCAAGCACTGGTGAGTGCAAACCCCGGCTGCCTGCTGCAGCTGCAGGCTTCCCTGCGACGCAAGGGTCATGCGGAGATGCCGACCTTTCATATGATCGAGTTGATCGATGCTGCGCTGCGCGGCATGAGCGTTGAGGATGTTTTACGAAAGACGACAAGGAATTAGAGGAGCGAGAACATGACGGGACAGCGCGAGAACGTATTGATGATAACGATCGAGACACTGCTGGCGGCACGCAACGGAAGCCCGATTGCGGATCTGCCAGCAGAGCTGGTGCCTGCGGATACGAGCGAGGTGTACTACGTGCAGGACGCGATCGCAGCGACGTTCGGCGACGTGGGCGGCTGGAAGATTGGTGCGGCTACACCGGAGGCGACCCCGCTCTTTGCACCGATGCCGCGAGCATGGATGGCCGGTTCGGGCAGCCGGCTGAGCGGCGAGCACTGGCGCTATCGCGGATTGGAAGCTGAGATTGCGTTCCTTGTTGGCGAGGATCTGCCTCCGCGCGCCACGCCGTACTCGCGTGAAGAAGCACTGGCGGCCATGGCTTCATGCCATCCAGTGATTGAGATTCTGGAGTCAGCGTTCATCGATCCGATGGTGGCCACGAAGTTTGCAGCACTTGCTGACCTGCAGATGCACGGCGGCTTTATCCAAGGCCCGGCCATCAACAACTGGCAGGCGATCGACTTCAACAAGGAGACGGTCACGCTCTCTGTGGACGGCGTCGTGCGGATTGAGCGAACGGGATCGAATACCTCTGGCGATCTGCTGAAGCTGATTCCCTGGCTGGCGAACGAAGGCGCGGCACGCACCGGCGGACTACGCAAGGGACAGTGGATCACAACGGGTTCCTGGACCGGCAATCTGCCGACGACGAACGATGTGCGCGTCGACGTGGAGTTTACGACGGCTGGTCACGCAGAGGTGAGCTTCGCGTAGCCGAAGCCAACGTCCTGCCGTACCATAGTGAGATGACGAATGAACTGCTGCCGGGCGTTGTTCTGCACGCTCCACTTGCTGATCGACATGCCGCTATCCTCTCGCAGGATGCGTTGACGTTTGCAGTTGCGCTTCAGCGTGAGTTCAACCCGCGCCGCAAGGCTTTGCTGGCCGCACGCGCAGAGCGGCAGTTGCGACTCGATGCCGGCGAACGGCCTGATTTCCTTGCTGAGACGGTGTCCATCCGCGAGCGCGAGTGGATCGTCGCGCCGTTGCCGCAGGACCTGCTGGATCGACGCGTGGAGATCACTGGGCCGGTGGATCGCAAGATGATCATCAACGCGTTGAATTGCGGCGCGAAGGTGTTCATGGCAGACTTCGAGGACTCCACAACGCCGACGTGGGAGAACGTGCTGGAGGGTCAGCAGAATCTCTTCGACGCGGTGCGCCGCACCATTACGTACGACGATCCTGCGACGGGTAAGCATTACGCGTTGAAGCCTGATCCTGCAGTGCTGTTCGTACGCGCGCGCGGATGGCACCTGGAAGAACGGCACCTCTTTATCGATGGCGATGCGATGTCTGGAAGCCTCTTTGACTTTGCGCTGTACTTCTTTCACAACGCCAGAGAGTTGCTGGCGCGCGGCAGCGGTCCATATTTTTACCTGCCAAAGATGGAGTCGCACCTGGAAGCTCGTCTGTGGAACGATGTCTTCGTGCGGGCGCAACAACTGCTGAGCATTCCGCAGGGCAGCATCAAGGCGACCGTGCTGATCGAGACGATCCTTGCCACGTTCGAGATGGACGAGATTCTGTGGGAGCTGCGAGAGCACTCCGCCGGCCTGAACTGTGGGCGATGGGACTACATCTTCAGCTTCATCAAGAAGTTTGCCGGCGACATGACGATGCTGCTGCCGGACCGCGCGCAGGTGACGATGACGACGCACTTCATGCGGTCGTACTCCAAGCTCGCGATCAAGACCTGCCATCGTCGCAACGTCTCTGCGATGGGCGGGATGAGCGCGCTGATCCCGATCAAGAGCGATGCTACTGCGAACGAGAAGGCGATAGCCGGCGTGCGCGCCGACAAGGAGCGCGAGGCAAGCGACGGACACGATGGCACGTGGGTCGCGCATCCGGCGCTGGTGCCCGTGGCGATGGAGGTCTTCGACCGCATCATGCCTCAGCCCAACCAGATCACGAAGCAACTGGTTGACTACCATTGCACCGCCGCCGACCTACTTCAGGTACCCGAGGGCCATATCACCGATGCAGGGCTGAGGCAGAATGTCGCCGTCGGTCTTGGCTACCTGGAGGCGTGGCTGCGCGGCATCGGATGCGTGCCACTGTTCAATCTGATGGAAGACGCGGCCACAGCCGAGATCAGCCGGGCACAGCTGTGGCAGTGGGTGCACCACCATGCCGTGCTCAGCGACGGCCGCGCCGTGACCGAGCAGATGGTATTTCAAGCCATTGACGACGAGCTTGAGACGATGAAGGCGGCAGTGGACGAAGAACGTTACGAGGCCTACAAACGCGCCGCCGCACTGACTCGCGAGATGATTGCGGCCGCGCGTTTTCCAGAGTTCCTCACGCTTCCGGCGTATGACGCTGTCCTTGCGGAGGAGCGGTTGAACGCCTGAACTGCCCCGTTTTGACTTGTGGATGGAGACACGCATTTTCGCTGTTTATTTGATAGCCCGAAAATATGGCAGAGCCGTTGGAAGCTTCCGGCTAAGGAGCCGCATCTGAAGAGTTGAGAGAACTACATTAAGAAGTGGGCGACAAACTCGCCGAGTTGCGTGACGGTGAAGATGGAGGCAGTATGGCGCGAGCGGTCGTTACATCCAACACGGTGGAGCATCCCGAACCTCCTGCCGGCGCTTCCGTAGACCCAACATCGGCAGAGGCTCTGCTGACCGCGGCACACCTGGGCGAACGCATCAAGAAGCTGCGCCTGAAACGATCCATGGGCCTGGTGGAACTGGGCCGAAAGACGGGGCTCTCTGCCAGCTTTCTCTCGCAGCTGGAGACTGGCCGTGTTGTGCCGACACTCCGTAACCTGGCACGACTGGGCATCGTGTTCGGGCGAGACCTGTCGTATTTTTTCGATTCCAATGACCCGCATACTCAACGCGTCTTTCGCATTCAGCGCAAGAAGGATCGCGTGCGACTTCCTGTCGGTACCCCAACGCCCGACTACATCGCGGAGAGCTTCGGCATTCTGATTCCAGAGGGTGGCCTGCGCCCGTGCATGGCCGAGTTCCTTCCTGGTGACGAGCACGCGCCGTTTCATCCGCACCTGTACCCGGGCGTGGAGATGGTGTACATGCTCAGCGGCACGCTTGAGGTGACTCGGCGCGGCGAACTGCATCGACTGGAGGCGCGCGACGTTCTGTATGTCTCCGGCGAGACGCAGCGCACCTATCGTGCCGCAGGCAAGCGGCCGGCTCAGGCCCTGATCATCAGCTTCGATGCTGAGACCGGAGAGACGCGTCGACCGCGAAGGAAGCTGGCGGCCACGCAGGTATAGATGCGCCTTCTTGCAGGCGTAACACTTTGCTGCAGATTTGCGCTAGGATAGCTCCTTCACCTATGAAGGAGCCCGCCATGACTGCAACCGCATCCGCCACCGTATACAACCCAACAGCGACACCAACTGCGATCGCACATTGGATCGGCGGGCGCAGTGTGGCTGGTCAGTCTGGACGCTTCGGTGATGTGTTTCATCCAGCGACGGGTACGGTGCAGAGCCGCGTCCCGCTGGCCAGTGACGCAGAGGTCGACACAGCAGTTGCGGCCGCTGCTGCTGCATTTCCGGAGTGGTCGGCACAGCCGCCGCTGCGTCGTGCACGTGTGCTGTTTCGTTTTCGCGAGATCTTCGAGCGGCGTATCGACGAAGTGGCGACGCTCATCAATCGCGAGCACGGCAAGGTGTTCTCGGACGCGAGAGGAGAAGCGACGCGGGGGCTTGAAGTGGTTGAGTTTGCGACCGGCATTACGCAGATGCTGAAGGGTGAGTTCACTGAGCAGGTTGGGACAGGCGTTGACAGTTACTCGATGCGCCAGCCGCTCGGAGTGGTCGCGGGCATCACTCCTTTTAACTTTCCCGCGATGGTGCCGATGTGGATGTTCCCTGTTGCGCTGGCCTGCGGCAACACGTTTCTGTTGAAGCCGAGCGAGCGCGACCCCAGTGCGGCGATGCTGATCG
>JAJZFE010000407.1 GCA_021798655.1 Acidobacteriota bacterium
CGATGGACGATCGTGGCGGGCGCGGCTTCTTTGGCGGCGCTGGCCGTGATGTGGCAGCCGCACGGAGTGGCCGCGCGGTCCGCGCAGGAGCCTGATCCGGGTTCGGTGGAGTTTTACCAGCAGAAGGTGCAGCCCATCTTTGCGGCCAGCTGCTTTCGCTGCCACGGCGGCATGAGCCATCGCGGCGGTCTGACGTTCGATACCGAAGCCGGCCTGATGAAGGGCGGTCATGACGGTGCCGTCGTGGTGCCTGGACACCCGGAGCAGTCGCTGCTGGTCAAGCTGATTCGCCACGAAGGCCCCGCCGACGATCCGATGCCGATGCCGCCGCGCGGCGACAAGCTCTCGGACGCCGACATCGCGACCGTGTCCGCGTGGATCAAGGCCGGCGCAAAGATGCCGGACGCCGCACCCGCGCAGTAGTCGCCGGACGCTGGCTCTCGTGCCAAGTCTGCTGCTGCAAGATTTTCGGGCCTCGTGTACACCTCTAGCCACTCCCGCAAGCCGCCGAGCCGCGATAGTCTGAAAGGGCTCTGGCGGCTTCGCGGCCCCTTCACAACTGAATGATGATCAGGACGCAGCTGGATAGGTTGTTCCCGCGCCGTGCTTGGACGAACGTGTGTGCCGCAGTCGCCGTCACGGCGCTCGCGGCACTGGCGCTGGGATGTGTGCCCTCGGCCACGGCTGAAGGCACGAGTGCAACGCGAACGCGTCCGCTGAAGCTGCGTCGCAGCGCCGCTGTGCAGAGCAGTACGCCGGACGCCGGCGCCTCAAAGCAGAGCGCGAGCAAACCGGTCACAGCCAAACCCGGCACGAGCAGGCCGGGTACGACCAGGCAAGGCTCGACGCGGCAAGGCGCGAAGTCCAGCATGGGTGCTGGCGAGAAGCGCTCCGGCGTGGACCAGCCAGGCACGCGGAGTTCGGACTCCAGCGTGGCCGGCAAGACGACTCCGCACCACAGGACGCACCCCAAAGCCAAGCCCCAGGAAGACGACGACCTGCCGATGCTGGAGCAGGTTCGCGCGCGCCACGGCCGCGGCCACACTGCGCTGCACCGCGCAGTGCTGCGGCGCGGTCGCGTCTCGCATGAGCCTGTGCTTGCCGGCCCGGCGATGTCCCTGCGCGGCACGCACGATGTGCTGGTGCATCAGAACGTCATGGCCGACGACGAGGGCCTGGAGCGCATCCAGACCGACGCCGACCTGGAGCGTCTTCGAAGCAGCCACGACCTCATCGATCTGACCGATACGCGCAGCCTGCACGTGAATCCGGAGCTGCCCGACGATCGTCGTTGCGCGCGGCCGTGGACCGTGCAGTTTGCCAACGACCTCTCGCGGGACTTCTACCAGCACTTCGGCGCGCCGCTGCAGCTGACCTCGGCCGCGCGCTCGGTGGAGTACCAGCGGCATCTCGCGCACTTCAACGGCAACGCCGCCGGGGTGGACGGCGAAACCTCGTCGCCGCACCTGACCGGGCAGGCGATCGACCTCGGCAAGAAGGGCATGACCCGCGCCGAGCTGGCCTGGATGCGCGCGCGGCTGCTGCCGCTGATGCAGGCTGGCAAGATCGACGTGGAAGAGGAGTTCCGCCAGGCGTGCTTTCACGTCAGCGTGTACCGCACCTACGCGTCGCCCGCGCATGAGTTTGCAAGCGCATCCGCAATAACCTCGCCGCAGCCGTAGCCGCATCCAGTGATACCCTGAGCGCACCGAAGCTTTCCATGAGGTGTTGCGATGCGTCCGTCTTCCCGTCCAAGGACTTCTGTCCCTCTGCGTACATGGCTGGCCCTGCTGTGCGGCGTGGCCGTGCTGTGCAGCGTCGCTGTGCGCGGTGTTGCTGCGAAGGACGACACCGATGACGCCGCGCGCGGCAAGGCATGGTGGGCTCACGTGCAGGTGCTCGCGGACGACTCCATGCGTGGCCGGCTCACGGGAACGGACGACTACCTGCGCGCGGCGGCCTACGTGGTCGGCAGGTTCAAGGCCTACGGTCTGCAGCCCGCGGGCCTGCCCGGCGCGGACGGCAAGCCCACCTACTATCAGTCCGTGCACTTCGATGTGCAGCGCGTGATCGCGGCGCAGTCGTCGCTCGCGCTGGTGGCCGACGGCAGGACTATGCCACTCACGCTGGGTGACGACGCGATCCTCGGCACACGTGCTGCACAGCCGAAGACGCTCACCGCGCCGCTGGTCTTCATCGGCTACGGGCTGCATCTTCCAGAGGCAGGCTATGACGACTTCAACTCCGAAGGTGTCCCGCTGAGCGCGCTGAAGGGCAAGATCGTCGTGACGATCAACGGAGGCCCCGCCGACCTGCCCGGCCCGCTGAAGTCCTACGCCCGCACGGCGCCGTTTGCACGCGCGCTGAAGCAGGCCGGTGCCGTGGGCTCCATCTCCATTCCCACGCCAAAGTCGATGGACTTCGGCTGGAGCCGCATCGCCAGCGGCGCATCGCAGCCCGGCATGAGGCTCGCCGACGATCCCGTTGCGGCGCAGGTCGCGGCCACGCATCCCGCGCTTGCCGATGAGCACGGCACCATGTTCTCCGCCACGTTCAACCCTGCTGAAGCAGAGAAGCTCTTCGCCGGCACTGGCCATACCTTCGCAGAGCTGCTCGCGCTGGCCGATGCGCAGAAGCCGCTGCCGCGCTTCGCGCTGAACAAGAGCCTCGCCGCCACTGTGACGACCGAGACCACGCACGTCGAGTCGCCGAACCTCGTCGCAAAGCTCGAAGGCTCCGACCCGAAGCTGAAGGCCGAGTACGTGCTGGTCTCCGCGCACCTTGACCACCTCGGTGTGGGCGAGCCGGTGAAGGGCGCACTCACGCCGGGCCGCACCATCTACAACGGCGCGATGGACGATGCCTCCGGCGTGGCCACGGTGCTGGAGACAGCAAAGGCCTTTGCCGCAAATCCCGTGCGGCCCAGGCGCTCGGTGCTCTTCGTCATCTTCACGGCGGAAGAAAAAGGCCTGCTTGGTTCGCGCTACTTCGCAGGCCATCCGACGGTACCGGAGAAGGAGATCGTCGCCGACCTGAACCTCGACATGTTCATGCCGCTCTTCGCGCTGAAGAAGCTGCACGTGCAGGGTCTCGCCGAATCCACGCTCGCCGATGACGCGCGCAAGGTCGGCGCAGAACACCACATCGAGATTGCGAACGACCCCGAGCCCGACCGCAACTCCTTCATCCGCACCGACCAGTACAGCTTTGTGCAGGCCGGCGTGCCTGCGCTGGCAATGAAGTTCGGCTGGACGATGGGCTCGCCGGAGTACAAGGCCTGGCGCGGCTGGCTGGCGCAGCGTTACCACTCCACCGACGACAACGTCAACCAGCCCGTGGACCTCGTCGCAGCCGCGCAGTTCAACAGCTTCTTCGCCGACCTCGCCCGCTCTGTCGCCGACGACACCGAGCGCCCGCACTACCTGCCGACGAGCTTCTTCCACCGCTTCGAACGGCGGTAGCGCGGCTACGCGTCGAGCTTCTTCACGACCAGTTCGTTCAGCAGCGCGGGGTTGGCCTGGCCCTTGCTCGCCTTCATCACCTGGCCCACAAAGAACGCCGCCACCGTGCGCTTGCCACCCTTGAACTGCGCCACCTGCGCGGGGTTCGCGGCGATCACCTCGTCGATCATCGCCTCGATCGCCGACGAGTCCGAGATCTGCTGCGGCTTGTCGCGGTCGTAGATGAAGGCAAAGTCCTTGCCCTCTGCAAAGCACGCATCCAGCAACTGCTTCAGCTGCTTGCTGCTGATCTCGCCGGCCTCTGCAAGGTCTGCCGCCAGCACCAGTCCGTCGAGCGTCACCGGCGACTGGCCCAGCTCCAACTCGCCCGCGCGCAGCCGCATCGTGATCTCACTCAACAGAATCGCAGCGACGCGCTTCGGACTCTTCGCGCGGTCGGCAGCCTGCTGGAAGAAGTCGCCAAGCCCGCGGTCCGTCGTCAGGGTCGCAGCATCCTGTGCCGAAAGCCCATACGCACTCGTCAGTCGCGCGCGCCGCGCTTCGGGCAGCTCCGGCATATCGCTCAGAATCTGCCTCTGCCACTCCGCGTCCACCACCAGCGCAGGCAGGTCCGGCTCCGGGAAGTAGCGGTAGTCGTGTGCAGCCTCCTTGCTGCGCATCGAAAACGTGCGGCCCTCGGCACTGTTCCACAGCCGCGACTCCTGCACCACGCGCCCGCCATCTTCAATCACGCCGATCTGGCGCTCGATCTCGTACTCCACCGCCGCACGAATGTAGCGAAAGCTGTTGACGTTCTTCACTTCGGCCTTGGTGCCATAGGCCGCGGCGCCGCGCTCGGCATAGTCCGACTTCAGCATCACGCTCACGTTCGCGTCACAGCGCAGCGAGCCCTCTTCCATGTTGCAGTCGCTCACGCCGGTGTAGAGCAGAATCTCCTTCAGCCGCGTGAGGTACTCGAACACCTCATCCGCCGTGCGCAGGTCGGGCTCGCTGACGATCTCCACCAGCGGCGTGCCGCAGCGGTTCAGATCGATGTAGGTGCGCGTGGCGGAGTCCGCAAAGCCGTCGTGCAGGCTCTTGCCGGCATCCTCTTCCATGTGCAGTCGCGTTACGCCGATGCGTTTCGCGTTCCCCTCCGCATCGGGCACCACAATGCAGCCATGCTCGGCGATAGGCTTGTCGAACTGCGAGATCTGATATCCCTTTGGCGAGTCGGGATAGAAGTAGTTCTTGCGCGAAAAGATGCTGGTCTCACGAATGTCGCAGCCAATGGCCTTCGCCGCGAGCACGGCGTACTCCACCGCCTGGCGGTTGAGCACGGGCAGCGCGCCGGGCAACCCCAGGCACACCGGGCACACATGCGTATTCGGCTCGCCGCCATACTCGTTCCGGCAGCCGCAGAAGGCCTTGGTCTTC
>JAJZFE010000385.1 GCA_021798655.1 Acidobacteriota bacterium
GAAGGTTCTTGGCAAACACCACATCGCGAATGCGGACCGGCGCCAGAAAGTAGAACTGAACGCCCGCGCCTTCCAGTCCGAAGGAGTTGTAGCTGAACGTGCCGATGGCCAGCAGCGAGTAGGCCACCGCCGCCGGAAACACCCAGCTGGCGCTGCCGCCGCGCGAGGCAAACCGCGACGCGATGATCAGCACCAGAAACACCGGCGCGATCAGCCCATACAGAATGCCGGTGTTCCGCCGCACGTAGAGCAGCTCTTTGCCCAGTTGCGCAAACACGATCGGCGAGAGCCCGTAGGTCCGCTCGGCCTTGCTGTCGGTGGAGCTGAGCGTAGACGCCTTCGCGACTGGTTGGAGCGAGGCACGCGAGACCGCGTTTGCAGCGTCCGAGAGGTTCTCGCCGCGAAACTCGGTGCGCGTGCGCAGCGCGAAGACGGCGAAGAACGCCGCCGCATACAGCGCGCAGGTCACGGTGAGCTGCAGCGAGTGCAGGCCGGCACTGCGGCTTGCGGCCATCACTGCGCGCGTCGCAAGCTCCGGCGGCATCCAGTAAAGGAACGGTGCGATGCGATGCGTCAGAGCAGCGGCCAGCCGCAGATGTTCTGGCGAGATGCTGCGGCTGTGGCTATAGGCCGGGTTGAACGTGAAGTTCACCCACTGGATTCCGATGGAGAAGAAAAAGATCAGGCCGGTGAAGATCTCCCGTGCGCGCCGCGTGGCCAGCCAGCGGTCTACCCAGGCGAACACCATCCGCGAGAACAGTACGATCGTCGCGGCAAACACGCTCATCCCCAGCAGCGCGTAGAACCACAGCGCCGGTGCTGCCACCATGATCCCGATCGCGATCGACAGTGACATCATCGTGCCAATCACGTTTGCCGGTGAGAGCAGCCCGAAGCACAGGCGAATCCAGATGTAGTTACGCACCGCCAGCGGAAACCGGATCAGCTCTGTCGGGTCGAAGGTGCTGCCCGGCTGCCCGAGTTGGATGTTCAGCAACTGGCAGTAGGCGAACGTTCCCCACAACGCGTAGACCATCCGCTCGGGCTGCTGCTGGTGGACAAACAGCCACGCCAGCACACCCACCAGCACGCTGGGCCCCACGGCCAGCGACGCCATCACCGGATACAGCAGGATTCTCCCGACCATCTCGCCCGCGCCGCCCTTGCGACGGAAGCTGTTGGCCAGTATCCGCCAGCGCAGCCACGCAATGGCGGCAAACTGCGTGCGCGTCTGCCGCGCGCTCCAGCGTGGCTCGGTGGTCGTTGTGTGCGCGTTCAGCTCAGCCATGTCAGCTCTTGCTCCGGATGCGTCACGCCGGGCTGTCCGCCGTCCTGCCCGCCCACCACGTTCAGAAAGATCTGCTCCAGCGTCAGCACGCCCGTCGGTTGCGCGGCCACGCCGTCGGCCGGTGCCAGCCGTGCCTGCACGCCGGCGCGCAGCTCATCCAGCGAGCCCTGCGCCACAATGTGTCCGCGATGAATGATCGCGATATGCGAGCACAGCCGTTCCACGATCTCCAGCACATGCGAGGTCAGAAAGATGGTGGCTCCGCGGGCGATCATCCGCTGCAGCATGGTCTTGAGCGTGTTCGCGGCGATGGCGTCGACGCCCTCGAACGGCTCATCCAGAAACAGCACCTTCGGCCCATGAATGACGGCTGCGGCCAGCGCGAGCTTCTTGCCCATGCCGTGCGAGTAGTCGGCGATCATCTTGCGCGGCTCATTGGCCAGGCCCATAAACTCCAGCAGCTCGGCCGCGCGCTGCGTCGTGGTGGCCTTGTCCAGCCCGTACATCTGCCCCACAAAGTGCAGGTACTCGCTCGCGGTCAGCTTGCCGAACAGGGCCATCCCCTCCGGCACCACGCCGATGCTGCGCTTCACCTCCACCGGGTTGCTGAACAGGTCCTGCCCCAGGATCTGCACCGTCCCGGCCGTCGGCGCCAGCAGGCCCGTCAGCATTTTGATGGTCGTGGATTTACCCGCGCCATTCGGCCCCAGGAATCCGAAGAACTGCCCCGGCTCCACCGTCAGGTCAACGTGGTCTACGGCCGTGAATCCATTGAAGTTTCGAGTCAGCGACGAAGCAGCAATTGCAGGAGTCATTACCGCCAAGTGTAAGGCACAACGCGCTGCCTGCCTATACCGCTCTTTCGGTGCCGGAGATGGAATCCACTTGCATTCCGATTCATTTCCCCGTAACGTACTTCTACTGATAGCACCAACTCAATAGCCTTTCAGTGCTGCTTTCGACCCTGAAGTCGAAACAGTTCGGCAAACTCCCTAAAACCAGTGTGGCCGTTGAGTCGCTTCTGCGACTCTGCACAAGCCTCCGTGTATCCCCCCGTCATCGTGCGGGCGGGAACTCATATCCGTTTCATCTACTTTTCGTGAGGTTGACCGCTCTATGATTCGATTGCCAAACGCCGCGCTTCGCGTCTTCGCAACGCTGCTGCTCGTCTTCGCCTTCGCCTCCACTGCGTCCCGCGCACAGAACTTCCGCGGCGCCATCAACGGCACCATCACCGACGTGCAGGGCGCGGCCATCGCCAACGCCGCCGTCACCGCGACCAACGACGACACGCACGTTGCGCACACCTCCGTCAGCACCTCGGCCGGCGAGTTCTCCTTCCAGGACCTCCCGCTCGGCACCTACACGGTCTCGGTGGCCTCCAGCGGCTTCTCCACCGCGCAGTACAACAAGATCGCCGTGCAGGCTGGCTCCACCTACACGCTGCCGGTCAAGATGGCCATCTCCAGCACTGCCTCCACCGTCGAAGTCGACGCCGGCGCGCTGGCTCTCGACACCACCTCCGTTGTGCAGACCACGGACATCCCCGAGCAGGTCGTCAACGAGGCCCCCAGCAGCGGCCGCGACTTCACGCAGTTTGTGCAGTATGCACCGGGCTTTGCCGGCTACTCTGTCGGCGGCGGCGCGGGCGCGGCGCAGATCAACGGCGTTCGCACCAACCAGGTCAACTGGCAGATCGAAGGCACTGACAACAACGATCTCTGGTGGAACATCCCGGCCGTCAACCAGGGCGGCGTCTCCGGCATCGCCGGCATCGTCATTCCGCTCGACGCCATCGAGCAATTTTCCTTCGTCACCAGCGGCATGCCCGAGACCGGCCGCAACGCCGGCGGCACCGTCAACCTCTCCATCAAGTCCGGCACCAACCAGATCCACGGCTCCGGCTACTACTACAACCGCAACGAGTTCTTCTCCGCCAACAGCCCCTTCAATCCCACCGCCAAGAAGCCCGAGGCCCGCGACATCGACTACGGCGGCAGCGTCGGCGGCCCCATCATCAAAGACAAGCTCTTCTACTTCCTCAGCTATGAGCATCAGGGCTTCGTCCTCGGCGTAGCCACGGCCAAGACAGAGCCGTCTGCCATCTACCAGACCGACGCAACCGCCGTGCTCAACTACTACGGCGTCCCCGTCAACTCCGTCTCCACCGCGCTGCTGCAGAACCTCTGGCCGCAGGCCGCCCTCACTGGCGGTGCCAGCACGGGTAACTACTTTAACCCCGGCACCGAGAACGGCCACAGCTTCAACCCGCTCGTCAAGCTGGACTACAACATCAACGCCAGCAACACGCTTAGCGTGAAGGCCTACTTCGGCGACGGCAACCAGACCGCGCCGACCTCCTCCGAGCTCAGCCCCTACTTCGAGGTTGCGCCCATCCACGTAGAGAACTACTCAGTCATCTACAACCACATCTTCAACGCCAAGCTCACCAACCAGGCGTTCTTTGGTGTCAGCTACTTCGACCAGGTCTTCTCCGACGCGCAGCACAACTACAGCCCCGTCGCCCTCGGCCTCAACACCGGTGTCACCGATCCCACGCTCTCCGGCGCGCCCAAGCTCACCATCGGCGGTTCGGCGGCCGGCAGCGGCCTCACCGGCGGCAACAGTGGCTTTGATCCCATCGGCGTCACGCCTCCTGAGGGACGCACCGACATCACCGGTCACTATGACGATGCCATTGCCTATACCGTTGGTCGCCATGAGTTCCGCTTCGGCGGCGAGTTCCGCAAGTCGCAGGTCTATGACTTCTACCAGACCGGTGCGCGCGGCGCGTTTGTCTTCGACGGCTCTCAGGGTCCGTGGGCTCCAGCTTCCGGCCTCGGAAGCAGTTCACCAGCTTGCGACGCGCTCGGAAACCCCGCACTCGTTGGTCAGCCATACGCCGGCGCGACGCCTCTTCCCGCTGACCCGAGTGCCAGGACCAACGTCTTCCTTCTGGCCGACTTCCTCGCTGGCTGCCTTTCGGCCAACAACGCCACCATCACCGAAGGCAACCAGAAGCGCACCGTCTACGAGAACACCTACGACCTCTTCGCCCAGGACGCCTGGCAGATCACTCCGAAGTTGAACCTCAACTACGGCATCCGCTATGACTACGGCCAGGCCGTCCACGACGGGCAGAAGGACCTCACCAGCTTCAACCCCCTCACGACGGGCGGCTTTGATGTGCAGGGCGGCAACGTCGGCAATCTCTACAACCCCTACAAAGGCTCCATCAGCCCGCGTGTCGGCGCTTCGTACGCGATTGACAGCAAGACCACCCTGCGTTTCGGCGCCGGGCTGTTCTATGACACCGTGTATATGCTGTCGATCCTGAACCTCCGCGGCACCACCGACGGCGGCGCGCTCGGCATCGGCAACAACCTCGCCGGCAGCGCTCCGGTCGTCACCGCGCAGGCTACCCAGACCAACGGAGCAGGCGTGGTCATCAAGAACGGGCAGGCCATCTTCCCCACACTCGCCGCGGCTGAGGCCGGTGCCGGCGTCACCAACGCCTTCTCCGTCAACCCCAACTATCGCCCGTCCTACACCTACAGCTACAACCTCAACGTC